>DASQFA010000819.1:0-2590 GCA_035633375.1 Rubrivivax sp. | reverse complement strand
GCTCGTCTCGAGTCGCCCAATCTTGGGTGGCCTCGCGCCCTGCATCACCGAAAATGACATCCAAACCGCTCCACTCGCTCATCTCGGCGCGAAGTTGGCCGACCGAAATCTCATCAACCGGACTTTGACGGAACCGTGTTTCTGTCACCCTCGACTCGCCCCGGCCGGCCCGTCGTTGGAACCGCAGTGCAGCACACGGAGCGTCAACCATGAGCCCATCGTCGACCCATGCCTTTACCCAGGCACGCGATTTTCTGCTGGCGCACCACGGCAGGCACGACGCCGCCTGCGCGGGCTTTCGCTGGCCGGTGCTGGAGCACTTCAACTGGGCCCTGGACTGGTTCGACGTGCTCGCGCAAGACAACCACGCCACCGCGCTGTGGGTGGTGAACGAGGACGACAGCGAACAGCGCCTGAGCTTCGCGAAGATGGCCGAACGCTCCAGCCGTGTGGCTGGGTGGCTGCGCTCGCGCGGCGTGAACCGCGGCGACCGCATGCTGCTGATGCTGCCCAACGTGGTGCCATTGTGGGAGCTGAGCTTGGCCGCCATCAAGCTCGGCGCGGTGGTCAGCCCGGCGACCACGCTGCTGTCCACCGACGACCTGAGCGACCGCGTGCAGCGCGGTGGCATGCGCCACGTGGTGGCCGATGCCGCTGGCGCAATTCGCTTTTCCGAGGTGCCGGGCGAGTACACCCGCACGATCGTCGGCGCCAGGCTGGCAGGCTGGGCCGACTACGCCGACGCCGACGCCGCACCCGCCGACTTCGTGCCCGATGCGCCGACGCGCGCCACCGACCCGCTGCTGCTGTATTTCACCTCCGGCACGACCGCCAAGCCGAAGATGGTGCTGCATACGCAGCAGAGTTACCCGGTGGGGCACCTGTCCACAATGTACTGGCTGGGCCTGAAACCCGGCGACGTGCACCTGAACATCAGCTCGCCCGGCTGGGGCAAACATGCCTGGAGCAGCTTCTACGCGCCGTGGAACGCGGGGGCCACGATCTTCATCATCAACCAGGCGCGCTTCGATGCCAGGTTCACGCTCGACACGCTGGTGCGCTGCGGCGTGACCTCGCTGTGCGCGCCCCCCACCGTGTGGCGCGTGCTGATCCTGGAAGACCTGGCCGCCTGGCCTGTGAAGCTGAAGGAAGTCATCGGCGCGGGCGAGCCGCTGAACCCGCAGGTCATCGACCAGGTGCGCAATGCCTGGGGTCTGACGCTGCGCGATGGCTACGGCCAGACCGAAAGCACCTGCATGGTCGGCAACCCGCCGGGGCTGGCAGTGCGCCCCGGATCGATGGGCAAGCCGATGCCGGGCTACCGCATGGTGCTGCTCGACACCGACGACCGTGAGGCCGACGAGGGCGAACTCTCGGTGGCGCTGCAGCCAGCACCCACAGGGTTGATGCAGGGCTACGACAGCGCGCCCGACAAGACGCACGAGGCGCTGGGCGGCGCGCACTACCGCACCAGCGACGTGGCACAGCGCGACGCCGACGGCTACTACTGGTACGTGGGCCGTGCCGACGACGTGTTCAAGGCCAGCGATTACCGCATAAGTCCCTTCGAGCTGGAAAGCGCGCTGCTCGAGCACCCGCTGGTGGCCGAGGCCGCGGTCGTGCCCAGCCCGGATGCGATCAAGCTGGCGGTGCCGAAGGCGGTGGTGGTGCTCAAGCCCGGCCAGGCGCCGTCGCGCGAGGCGGCGCTGTCGATCCTGCGCTTCGTGCGCGAGCGGCTGGCAGCGTACAAGCGCGTGCGCCGCATCGAATTTGCCGAGCTGCCGAAAACCATCTCCGGCAAGATCCGCCGCGTGCAGTTGCGCCAGGCCGAGCACGAACGCCACGCGCGCGGCGAGCGTGGCCCGAACGAGTTCTGGGAAGAAGACTTCAGCGAGTTGAGGTAGCGGCACCCCAGTCCGCATCGCACAAAAAAGAACGCGCCATGGACCATCGGATCACGGCCCGACGGACGCCGGCGCGGCGGCTGCAAACGGCGCATAGCCGCCGCTTGCGAAACACCGAATTCATTCACCGCAGAGCAGCGGAGGACGCAGAGTTGGCGCAGAGGAAAAGCAATGGATTCAAATCGTTTCCTGTACTTCTCTGCGGACCTCTGCGTCCTTCGTTCCTCTGCGGTGAAGGCTGCTTGTATTCGGCGGCTTTGCGCCGCAAGCGGACCACGCCACCCAGCGGCGGCGCCGCCGCCGTGCCCCTGCTCAGTGCAGCACCAGCAAAGGCAACTTGCTACCGGCCAGCACCGCCTTGGTGTGCGAGCCGAACAAAAACTCACCGAACGCACCGCGGCCGTGCGTGACCATCACGATCATGTCGCAGCCGTGTGATTCGGCCGCGGCGATGATGGCGCGGTCGACGTTGGCGACCTGGTCGTAGTGGCCCTCGAAGGCCACACCGGCCTCAGCCGCACGGGCCTCGAAGCGTGACAGCAACACGCGCGCATGGGCTTCGGTCATCGCGTCGTGGCCCGCGGCCTCCTCTTCCAGCAGCCATTGCTGGCGCGGCCCGGACACGGGCGCCATCAGCGGTTCCGCCACGAAGCCGACGAGTGCCGCATTCAACTGGCGCGCCAAAG
>DASQFA010000818.1:0-3870 GCA_035633375.1 Rubrivivax sp. | reverse complement strand
CTGGTTCGCCAGGCTGCAGCGTTACCACGAGTCGCGCATCACGGCGCGCGAAGCCGGCCTGCCGCCCGGCGAGTGGACCGAGATCAAGGACGACACCGATGCGCGTGGCCGCAGCGTGCGTCGCCAGGTCGATCGATTCGTAGGCACGCGCGAGCTCTCGCTGCTGCAGGGGGATGCGGGCGCGAAGCGCCTCGACCTGCCGCAGTTGCTGGGCGGCGACCCGAGGCCCTTCGAGGTGGTCGGCATTCCCATCACCGAGCCGGGTTATCACGTGGTCGAGATCGAATCGGCGCGGCTCGGCGAAGCCCTGCTCGAGCGCAGGGCGCCGATGTTCGTGCGCACCGGCGTGCTCGTCACCAACCTGGGCGTGCACTTCAAGCACGGGCGCGAGAACAGCCTCGTCTGGGTCACCACCCTGGACCGGGGTGCGCCGGTGGCCGGCGCCGAAGTCAGCGTGCACGACTGCCGCGGCCAAGTTCTGTGGAGCGGCAGCACCGATGCGTCGGGCCTGGCGCGTGTCGCGCAGGCCCTGCCGTCCGACACGCGCGGCTGCGTCGTCGACGAAGGTCTGTTCGTCACCGCCCGCAAGGCCGACGCCGGGGGCGTCGACAGCGCGTTTGTCTTCAGCAATTGGCAGCAGGGCATCGAAGGCTGGCGCTTCGGCGTGCCCACCGGCAGCGGCGCCGAGCCCGAGCTGCGCGCCCACACGGTGTTCGATCGGCAGTTGCTGCGCGCCGGCGAGACCGTCTCGATGAAGCACTTCGTGCGCCTCGAAACACTGCAGGGCCTGGCCATGTTGACGCCCGACGCGCTGCCGACGGCGCTGAAGATCGTGCACCAGGGCAGCGGCCAGGAGTTCAGCCAGGCGCTGCAGTGGCACGCCGGCCGCAGCGCGGCCTCCGCCTGGGTCATCCCGCCCGCGGCCAGGCTGGGCTTGTACCGCGTGCTGCTCGAACGTGACAGCGCCGACCCGGCCCAGCGCCGCCAGTGGCCCAGCGGCGAATTTCGCGTCGAGCAGTTCCGCGTGCCGCTGGTCGACGCGCGTGTCGTGCCGCCACAGGCCGTGCCGGTGGCGCCGCAGGAGCTCGTGTTCGGCGTGCAGATGAACCACCTGTCCGGCGGCGCCATGGCGCAGGCGCCGCTCAGCGCGAGCGCGTTGCTCACGCCGCGCGTGCCGCGCTTTGCCGGCTTCGACGGCTTCAGCTTCGAGCCGCCGCGCCAGGGCGGGCCCGATGCGCAGGCGCCACCGCTCGACGACAGCCAAGGTGCCAGCCGGCGCGAAGGCAAGCTGGTGGCCGACAAGCTGCCGCTGCTCACCGGCGCGGACGGCACGGCCAGGCTGCTGCTGAAGGATCTGCCCAGGATCACACGCCCGAGCGAACTGTTGGCCGAAGTGAGCTTCAACGACCCGAACGGCGAGCTGCAGACCGTCGGCACCACCGTGCCGCTGTGGCCGAGTGCCGTGGTGCTGGGCCTGAAGACCGGCTCCTGGGTCAGCCGCAGCGGGCAGGTGGCGTTCAGCGTGCTGGCGCTCGACACGGCGGGCCGGCCGATCAAGGGCCAGGCGGTCGAGGTGCGCGGCCGGCTGGCGCAGGTGACGAGCACGCGCAAGCGCATGGTCGGCGGCTTCTATGCCTACGACAACCGCACCGAACTCAAGGAGCTGGGCGCGCTGTGCAGCGGCAACACCGACGTGCACGGCCTGCTGCGCTGCGAGGCGCACCTCGCCAGCGCCGGCGAGGTGGAACTGGTGGCGCAGGCGCAGGACGCCGCCGGCCATGCCGCCCAGGCCGCTGCCAGCGTCTGGGTCACCCGGCAGGGCGAGCTCTGGTTCGCCCAGGACAATGACGACCGCATCGACGTGCTGCCCGAAAAGCGGCGCTACGAGCCGGGCGAGACGGCGCGCCTGCAGGTGCGCATGCCGTTCCGCGAAGCCACCGCGCTGCTCACGGTGGAGCGCGAAGGAGTGATCGAGACACGCGTGCTCAGGCTGCGCGGCGACGACCCGACGGTGGAACTGAAGATCCAGAAAGAATGGGGACCGAACGTCTATGTCAGCGTGTTCGTGGTGCGCGGGCGCATCCGCGACCTGCCCTGGACCTCGTTCTTCCGCTGGGGCTGGAAGGAGCCGTTGAACTGGGCGCGCAGTTTCTGGTACGAAGGGCGCGAGTACCAGGCGCCGACCGCGCGGGTCGATCTGTCCAAGCCCGCGTTCAAGCTCGGCGTGGCCGCGTTGCAGGTGGGCATCGCGGCGCACGAACTGCAGGTCAAGGTGACGGCCGACAAGGCGCAGTACGGCATCCGCCAGACGGCGCTCGTGCGCATCGCCGTGACGCAAGGTGGCAAGCCCGCGGCCGGCGCCGAGGTGGCCTTTGCGGCGGTCGACGAAGGCCTGCTCGCGCTGCGCGACAACGGCTCGTGGGACCTGCTGAACGCGATGCATCGCGAGCGCGCCTGGGGGGTGCAGACGAGCACCGCGCAGGGCGAGATCATCGGCCGCCGCCACTACGGCCGCAAGGCGATGGCGCCGGGCGGCGGCGGCGGGCGCGGCGGCACGCGCGAACTCTTCGACACGCTGTTGCTCTGGCAGGCGAGGCAGGTGCTCGACGCCCGCGGCGAGGCCACGCTCGAAGTGCCGCTGAACGACTCGCTGACGAGCTTTCGTCTCGTCGCCGTGGCCGACGACGGTGCGTCGAGCTTCGGCACCGGCTCGACGCTCATCCGCGTGACGCAGGATCTGCAGCTGCTGCCGGGCCTGCCGCCGTTGGTGCGCGAGGGTGACAGCTTTCAGGCGCTGCTCACGCTGCGCAACACGACGGCGCGCGAGATGAAGCTGCGCGCCGCACTCGCGGGCACGCTGCACAACGCCCCGGGCGTGAACCTGGAGCGTGCGCCGCTGGTCTTGCCGCCACAGGAGCTGGTGCTGGCGGCCGGCAGTGCGCGCGAGATCGGCTGGGCCGTGCAGGTGCCCGCCGAGGTGTCGGGCATCGCCTGGCAGGCTGCGGTGGACGAACTCGGCAGTGCGCCGGCCAAGGATCGCGTCAAGATCGAGCAGCGCGTGCTGCCCGCCGTGCCGGTGCGCGTGCTGCAGTCCACGTTGCAGCAGCTCGACGGTGACTTCTCCCTCGCGGTTGCGGCGCCGGCCGACGCGCTGCCGCTGCAGGGCGCGAAGCGCGGCGGCCTGAACGTCGCCGTGCAGCCCAGGCTGGGTGCGGCGCTGCCGGGCCTGCGCCGCTTCTTCGACGCCTACCCGTTCACCTGCCTCGAGCAGCTGGCATCCAGGGCCATGGGCCTGCGCGACGCCGCGTCGTGGGCCGCGCTGGCCGAAGTCTTGCCAACCTACCTGGACAGCGACGGCCTGGCGGGCTACTTTCCGCCGCGTGCCGACGAGGCAGCGCGAGGCAGTGACCGCCTGACGGCCTACCTGCTGGCCGCCAGCCACGAGGCCGGCTTCGAGCTGCCGCGCGCCGCGCGCGACGCCATGCTGGACGGGCTGACGGCCTTCGTGCAGGGCCGCATCGAGCGCAGCTTCTGGTCGCCCGAGTCGGCAAGGTCCATGGATCTCGATGTGCGCAAGCTGGCCGCCATCGAAGCCCTGGCGCGCCATGGCCGCGCCCAGCCGAAGATGCTCGGCTCGCTCGACCTGACGCCGAACCTGTGGCCCACCGCGGCGCTGATCGACTGGCTGTCGATCCTGAAACGCCTGGACGGCGTGGCCGAGCGCGGCCCGCGGCTGCAGCAGGCGCAGCAGATGCTGCGCGCGCGCCTCGTCTTTGCCGGCACCACGCTGCGTTTCAGCACCGAGAACAGCGACTTCTGGTGGTGGCTGATGGACAGCCCCGACGCGAACGCGGCGCGCCTGATCCTGGC
>DASQFA010000817.1:0-6412 GCA_035633375.1 Rubrivivax sp. | reverse complement strand
CGCAGCGCCGGGCTCGGCGCCAGGTAGGCCATCTCGCCCACCGAGGTGCCGCTGCCCAGCTGCGCCACGCGCTGGCCGTCGCGGAACACGTCCACCTGGCCTTGGGCGATGATGTGGAAGCTGTTGCCCTCTTGACCATGCCGGTACAGCGCATGGCCGTAGGCGCAGCGCTGCCAGGTCGCGCGGTGCACCACCTCCCACAGCTCGACATCGCCGAAACTGGCAAAGAACTCGAGCGAACGCAGCAAGTTGAAGCGCTCGGAATCGAGCACCCCATGCAACGGGCCGCGCGGTACCTCGCCATTGGCCACCAGCGCGGACAGCTCCTGTGCAAAGCTTTGCCAATCGGCGTGCCGGTCCTCGCGCCGCTTGCTCAGCCCGCGGGCGATGAGCTCGCCCAGCCGCGGCGGCACGCCGTCGCGCAGCAGTTGCAGCGCCACCGGCTCGGCGTGGTAGATCTGGTGCATCAGCGCCGGTTGCTGCGTGGCATCGAAGGGCGCGCGCCCGGCGATCAGGTGGTAGAGCACGCCCGACAGCGCATAGATGTCGGCACGGCAATCGAGGGCGTCGCCGTTCAGCTGCTCCGGCGGCATGTAGGCCAGCGAGCCGACGCGAAAGACCTGCGTGCGCTCGGACTGCAGGTTCATGACGCTGCCGAAATCGGTGATCTTGACGTCGCTGACGAGGTCGGAAGCCAGCGCCGGCCCGACGCCATCCTCCTTGCTCACCCTGGGCAGAGGGGCGGACACCGGGCGTTGGCCTTGGGGATTCGCATTCCGTGTGCTGGCCAGGATGTTGGCCGGCTTCACGTCACGGTGGATCAGCCCCTGACGGAAAACATAGTCCAGCGCCATGGCGCACTTGAAGCCGATTTCCACCACCTGCTCGAGCGACAGCAGCGCATCGGCGCGGCAATAGCGGCGCAGCGTCGCGCCGGGCACGTACTCCATCACCAGGTAGGGCAGCTCGACGTCTTCCACCGCGTCGAAGATCTGCACCACGTTGGGATGCTGCAGCCGGCCCACCAGCGCTGCCTCGGCTGCAAAGAAGTGCTGCTGGAAGTGGCCCTCGGGCGTGTCCTTGGCCAGCCCGGCGCGCACGCGCTTGATGGCCACGTCGCGTGCGTTGAAGGCATCGTGCGCGAGGAAGACCTCGCTGGTCGCGCCCTCGCCGAGCTTGGCGCGCACCGGGTACTTGCCGATCAGTGCCGGCAATGCCGTGGCGCCGCGGTGGGTGGTTGGCGAAGGCGGTGCTTTTACGGACATGGGCGGCATGCAGCGCACCGTCGATCACGGGCGCCACCGCGCATGGTGCATGCATTGCCCGGCCGACGTACGCGAAAGAAGGCCGGCGGAGCGGCATCTTTCACGCATCGCGGGCGCACCCGCCTGGCCACGGGCAGCCATGGCACGCCGCAACCCGGTGGCGGCGCGACGCGCGCAGCGATGTGCTGTCGCAGCCAATGCACGTCGTGCTTCGGTGCAGGCTCATGTGGCGCAGCGATGTGATGTCGGAGCGAAAAGTAGAATCGCCGCATGATCCAAGCCAAGCTAGAGCTGTTGCAGGCACTCGAGGCGGTGCTCGCGCAGATGGCTCCCGGCGCGGCGCCGCCGAGCGCCTTCGAGTCTCCCAAAGTCGCCGCCCACGGCGATCTGGCCATCACCGCGGCGATGCCACTGGCCCGGTCGCTGAAGAAGAACCCGCGCGAGCTGGCGCAACGACTGGTCGAACTTCTGCAAGAACAGCCCGCCGCCAAGCGCTGGGTTCAGGGCATCGAGATCGCCGGGCCAGGCTTCGTCAACCTGCGCCTGGCACCGGCCGCCAAGCAGGCCGTCGTGGCCGAGGTGCTGCATGCCGGCGCGGCCTTCGGCCGCCGCGCGGGGCGAGACGAGCGCGTGCTGGTGGAGTTTGTCTCCGCCAACCCCACTGGCCCGCTGCATGTGGGCCATGCGCGACAGGCAGCCCTGGGCGACTGCATCTGCAACCTGTTCGAAGTGCAAGGCTGGCGGGTCTGGCGCGAGTTCTACTACAACGACGCCGGTGTGCAGATCGCCACGCTGGCGCTGTCCACGCAAGCCAGATTGATGGGCCACCAGCCTGGCGACGCGCTATGGCCAGAAAGCGCCTACAACGGCGACTACATCGCCGACATCGCCGCGGCCTACCGCCAGCGTGCCACGGTCAAGGCCGATGACCGGCAGTTCACCGCCAGCGGCGATGCGCACAACCTGGACGACATCCGCCAGTTCGCGGTGGCCTACCTGCGCCACGAGCAGGATCTGGACTTGCAGGCCTTTGGCGTCGGCTTCGACCACTATTTCCTCGAATCCAGCCTGTATGCCAACGGCCGCGTCGACGCCGCGGTGGCGCGACTCATCGAATCCGGCAAGACCTACGAAAAGGACGGTGCGCTCTGGCTGCGCAGCACCGACTATGGCGACGACAAGGACCGCGTGATGCGCAAGTCGGCCGCCGACGGCGCCGCCGGCACGGCCTACACCTACTTCGTGCCCGACGTGGCTTATCACATCGACAAGTTCGAACGCGGTTTCGCCAAGGTCATCAACGTCCAGGGCAGCGACCACCATGGCACGATCGCGCGTGTGCGCGCCGGTCTGCAGGCTGCCGACCTGGGCATTGCGCAAGGCTTTCCCGACTATCTGCTGCACAAGATGGTGACGGTGATGCGCGGCGGCCAGGAAGTGAAGATTTCCAAGCGCGCCGGCAGCTATGTCACGCTGCGCGACCTGATCGACTGGACCAGCCGCGACGCGGTGCGCTTCTTCCTCATCAGCCGCAAGGCCGACACCGAATTCGTCTTCGACATCGACCTGGCACTGAAGGCGAACGACGAGAACCCGGTGTTCTATGTGCAGTACGCGCATGCTCGCATTTGTTCGGTGCTGGCGCAGTACGCAGTGGCCCACGCCGGCGAGTTGGCCACGCTGGCGCAGGCCGACATGTCCTTGCTGGTCGCGCCGACCGAGTACGCGCTGATGCTGAAGCTGGCCGATTATCCGGACATGCTGTCGCGCGCGGCGGCCGAGCTGGCGCCGCACGACCTGGCCTTCTACCTTCGCGAGCTGTCTGCCGCCTTCCACGGCTACTACGCCGCCGAGCGCTTTCTCGTCGATGACGCCGCACTGGCGCGCGCACGCATGGCCTTGCTTGCCGCTACGCGGCAGGTGTTGCGCAATGCCCTTCAAGTGCTGGGCGTGAGCGCGCCCGAGTCGATGGCGCGCGAGGCCGTGGCGTTGCCGGAGAATGCCGCATGAATTCGAATCAGGATCACAAGGGGCGCCGCCTCGCGTTCTGGGCGGTGCCGGCCAGGCCGGCGCGAGGCGGCAGTTCGGGGGGGGCTCAAAAGGGAGGCTTCGCGATAGGCCTGGTCGTCGGATTGCTCATCGGCCTGGCGCTGGCCTTGGGCGTTGCGCTGTATGTCACCAAGGTGCCGCTACCCTTCATCAACAAGGTACCGCAGCGTACGGCTGAACACGACGCCGCTGAAGCCGAACGCAACAAGAACTGGGATCCGAATGGGCCGCTGGCGGGCAAACCACCGGCACGCGCCGCGACACCGGGCGGCGTGACGGCGACAGCGCCGGCGCCGGCCAGGGCCTCGGCGCCGTCGATCACCGCGGCCGCGCCGCCGGCCTCCGCACCACGCAGCGCGGCGTCGGCCGTGGCGCCAGCCGCACCCAAGCCCAGGCCGGGGGCCGACCCCTTGATCTACTACGCCCAGGCCGGTGCCTACACGCGATCCGACGACGCCGAGGCACAGCGTGCCAAACTGGCGCTGCTCGGCGTGGACGCCAAGGTCAGCGAACGCGACCAATCCGGGCGCACCATCTACCGGGTGCGTGCCGGGCCTTTCGAGGCACGCTCCCAGGCCGACGCCATGCTCGAGAGGCTGCAGGCAGCGGGCGTGGAATCCTCGCTGGTGCGCGTGGAACGTCAATGAACTTTCGCTGTGCAGCTGACTCCAGCCCACTCGATACAACCGAAGGAAGAACATGAAGCGGCGTGACTTTTCATTGCAAGTGGTGGCAACCGGCCTTGCAACGGCCTGGGCGGGCGGCGCCCGCGCCCAGGGTGCGCCGGTCGAAGGCACGCACTACACGAAACTGGCTCAGCCGGCGCCGGTGTCCGCCCCAGCGGGCAAGATCGAAGTCGTCGAGTTTTTCTCGTATGGCTGCCCGCACTGCTTTACGCTGGAGCCGACGCTCGAAGCCTGGGCCAAGCGGCTGCCGAACGACGTGGTCTTCAAACGCGTGCCGGTGGGCTTCAACGCGCTGTACGAAAACTACCAGAAGATCTTCTATGCACTCGAGGCGATGGGCGAGCTCGACAAGATGCACATGAAGGTCTTCAACGCCATCCACCAGCAGCGCCAGCGGCTCGACAAGGAAGCCGACATTGCGGCTTTCATGGCGGCCAACGGCATCGACGGCGTCAAGTTCATGGAGCAATACAAGTCCTTCTCGGTGCAAACCAAGGCGCGTCAGGCACAGCAGCTCGGCCAGAGCTACAAGATCGAGGGCGTTCCTGCCATGGGCGTGCAGGGCCGTTTTGTCACCTCCGGGGCGCAGGCGGGCAGCAACGAACGCGCGTTGGCCGTGACCGACAAATTGGTGCAGGGCGTCCGCAAGCCCACCTGAGCGCTGCGCGTGCCGCGCGCGCCGTGTCAACTGCACTCTTTTGCCGCCGTAGCGGTCGGAACATGCAGATAGAATAGTCTGCAAGTTTCGTGCCGCTGCTGTGACTATCCATCCACCTCCTCGCTCCCCGCCTTGGCTTGTAGCCTGCGCGCTGGCCATCGCCAGCCTGTGCGGTGCGGGCGCGCATGCCGAAAAGGCCGATCGCAGCAAGCCCATGTCGATCGAGGCCGACAACCCCGGCAGCGTCGATCTGCAGCGCCAGGTGGTGATCTTCAACGGCAACGTGGTCATCAGCCAGGGCACGATGCTGCTGCGCGCAGAGCGTGTCGAACTGCGCGAGCGCAGCGATGGCTATCGCGAGGGCAAGGCCATTGGCAGCGCCGCAGCACCCGCCAGCTTTCGCCAGAAACGCGACGGCGTCGATGAAACCATCGAAGGCTCGGCCGAACGCATCGAGTTCGACACCAGCACCGACACCCTGCGCTTGGTCGGCAATGCCGCGGTACGGCGCCTGCGCAGCGGCGTCATGGCCGACGAGATCACCGGTGCCTTGATCACCTGGAACAACACCACCGAACTCTTCAGCGTGACCGGCGGCGCGGCCACGCCGTCCAACCCGACGGGACGGGTGCGTGCGGTGCTCGCGCCCCGCGAGGTCGCGGCGGCATCGGCGCCTGCGCCTGCGCCGAACGCCAGCGTGCCGCCGCTGAAGCCCTCGAGCGCGCTCGGGGTGCTTCGTTGAGCGCCGTGCCGATCGAAGCCGGGCATGCTCCGCCCCCCCCGGCCAGCCGGCTGCAGGCCCAGGGGCTGCGCAAGAGCTACGGCTCGCGCATGGTCGTCAACGATGTTCATCTGGCAGTGAGCGCGGGCGAGGTGGTGGGCCTGCTCGGGCCCAACGGCGCCGGCAAGACGACCACCTTCTACATGGTGGTGGGGCTGATCCGCGCCGATGCCGGCAGGATCGAGATCGATGGCCGGCCGGTGCATTCGCTGCCGATCCACAAGCGTTCGCGACTGGGCCTGTCCTACCTGCCGCAAGAGGCCTCGATCTTCCGCAAGCTCAACGTCGAGGACAACGTGCGTGCCGTGCTCGAACTGCAGGTCGACGACAACGGCCGCGCCTTGAAGAAAGCGGTCATCGACGTGCAGCTCAACCGCCTGCTGCACGAGCTGGGCATCGAGAAGCTGCACGACTCGCCGGCACCGGCGCTGTCGGGCGGCGAACGACGGCGCGTCGAGATCGCGCGCGCCTTGGCCACGCAGCCACGCTTCATCCTGCTCGACGAGCCCTTCGCAGGCATCGACCCGATCGCGGTGATCGAGATCCAGCGCATCATCAGTTTCCTGCGCGCACGTGGCATCGGCGTGCTCATCACCGACCACAACGTGCGCGAGACACTGGGCATCTGCGACCGGGCCTACATCATCAGCGACGGCACGGTGCTGGCCGAGGGCACGCCGCACCAGATCATCGACAACGCCGAGGTGCGCAAGGTCTACCTCGGCGAGAACTTCCGCATGTAGGCGCAACGGGCCGAGACGATGAAGCCCTCGCTGCAGGTTCGCCTGTCCCAGCACTTGGCCTTGACGCCGCAATTGCAGCAGTCGATCCGGCTGCTGCAGTTGTCCACGCTGGAGCTGCAGCAGGAAATCGAGCAGATGCTCGAGCAGAACCCCTTTCTGGAGGCCGACGACGAGGCCGCGTCCTTCGATACCGCCCCTTCGGAGCGCGCGTCCAGCGCCGAGCCCAGCGG
>DASQFA010000816.1:0-2602 GCA_035633375.1 Rubrivivax sp. | reverse complement strand
GCAGCGTGGCGATACCGCAGCCCAGGGCTGGGCCAGGCTGACGCGCGGCTTCCACCTGATCTGGTACGCCACGCCGCAAGATGCGATGCAAGAGCTGCACGAGGCGCAGCGTTGTTTCCAGGTGGTGCATGACCGGGCCGGGCAACTGCTGGCCGAACTCGGCCTGGCGCGCTGCGCCTGGCGCAATGGCGAGTTCCGCGCCTCGCTGGAGCGTGTGTTGCCGCTGCGCGACGAAGGCTTGCGCATCCTCAAGCATGACGAACGCGGCATGCTGCTCAACACCATCGCCGGTTGTTACTCCGAGTTGGGGCAGTCGCAGCAGGCCTTCGCCTACATTTATCAGGCGCTGCGCGAGTGCAACGCCGCCAAGAGCCTGGGTTTCGACGTCGTGCTGTTCTGCAACCTGGCGCACGAGTTGATCCAGCTCGGCGACTATCACCAGGCACTGAGCTACCTGCACGAAGGCCTCGAGCGCTGCCAGCAAATTCACAATGCCCGCCTGTTCAGCGTGCTCAGCATCAACCGCGTGATCTGCCTGACCAACCTGGACCGTCCGGCCGAAGCCCTGCCGGACGTGCGGCGCATGCTGCAGGTGCCGGCCGACAAGGGCGGGCGCGGCGCGCTGAACGCGCACTTCGAGACGCTGGCCCTGGCCGCATTGCGTGCCGGCGACCATGCGCTCGGCAGCGAACTGGTGCAGCGCGCCCGCCAGACCCTGGGCCAGCATTCGCTGCCCGACGAACGCGTCACCTTGCTCGTCGCCGCGGCCGAGTTGCTGCTGGCGCGCGGCCAGTTGCCGGATGCAGCGGCACAACTCAACCAATCCCTGGCGCAACTCAGCCAGGCCGGCGCCGAAGGCCTGAGCCTGCGTGTGCGCTGTCTGTACTTTCATGCGCTGGCCGAGGTGCATGAGCGCCTGGGCCAGGCACCACAGGCCCTGGCCGCGTTGCGCATGTGGCAGACGCTGCACACCGAGCGCTCGCTGCAGGCCTCGGGCGCGCGCTACCAGGCCGCGGCGCTGCAGACCGAGCTGCTGCTGATGAGGCATGAGCTGGGTGCCGTCGATGCGCGGCGGCGCAGCACCGAACACGCACGCGCCGAGCTCGAAGCGGCCAACCTGCAGCTCAACCGCAAGGTGGCCGAGGTCGAATCGCTGCAGCAGGCGCTGAGGCAGCAGGCCACGCGTGACTTCCTCACCGGCCTGTTCAACCGCCGCCATCTGAACGACGTGCTGCCGTCGATGCTGGCGATGGCGCAGCGTGACCAGCAGCCGCTGTCGGTGGTGATCATCGACCTGGATCACTTCAAGACCGTCAACGACCAGCTCGGCCATGCCGCGGGCGACCAACTGCTCGTCGACTTCGGCAAGCTGCTGGCGGCGCACTGCCGCAAGAGCGATGTGGCCTGCCGCTACGGCGGCGAAGAGTTCTGCCTGCTGATGCCGCGCACGCAGGCCCAGGCGGCGCGTCGCAAGTGCCAGGCGCTGCTTAAACAATGGGTGCAGCATTGCAGCGCTGCGCAGCAGCCGATGCCGGGCGCACACACCTTTTCTGCAGGTGTCGCCGACAGCCAGGGCGTGATGGGTGGCGTGAGCGACCTGCTCAAGGCGGCCGACGACGCCTTGCTGCTGGCCAAGCGCCTGGGCCGCAACCGCGTGCGCCTGCAGGCGGATGGCAGCCGCGCCGCCGCCTGAGGCAGCCACCCCCCCGATCGGCTAGCATGCGCCGCGCCCCATCCGGCTGCTCGAGCGGCCGACGCCGAGCCCCTCACCCATGCCCGTCCGCTACGACATCACCCACACCACGCTATACCGCTACCGCGAGCCGGTGGGCTTCGGCGAGCACCGCGTGATGTTCCGCCCGCGCGACAGCCACGACCTGCGCGTGCTGGCGACCGACCTGGAATGCAGCCCCGAGGCGCATGTGCGCATGATCCAGGATCCGCATTCCAACTCGGTGGCGCTGGTCACGCCGCTTGGCCCGGCGGCCGAGCTGAAGATCGTATGCACCTTCAGCATCGAACATGCACCCAGCCACGACGCCGGGCTGGCGCTGTCGCCGAGCGCACTGATATTCCCCTTTGCCTATTCGGTGGAAGAGCGTTTCGACCTCGAGCACTACATGCGCCCGCATCATGATGACCCCGACGGCGTGCTCACGCACTGGGCGCGCCAGTTCATGCGCACCGACGGCCCCACCGGCACGCGCGAGCTGCTGCTGCACATGAACCAGTTCATCCGCGACCGCTTCGGCTACACCACGCGCGACGAAGAAGGCACGCAGACGCCGCTGCAGACGCTGGCGCTCGGCACCGGCAGCTGCCGCGACTTTGCACTGCTCATGATGGAGGCGGTGCGCCGCGTGGGCATGGCCGCGCGCTTCGTCTCCGGCTACCTGTACGACCCGGCGCTCGACGGGGCGACGAAGGGCGGCCAGGCCGGCACGCTCGGCGCCGGCAGCACGCACGCCTGGCTGCAGGTGTACCTGCCGGGCGCCGGCTGGGTGCCCTTCGACCCGACCAACAACCTGCTCGGCGGCACCTCGCAGCTCATCCGCGTGGGTGTGGCGCGTGACCCGAGCCAGGCATCACCGATCAGCGGCAG
>DASQFA010000815.1:0-17888 GCA_035633375.1 Rubrivivax sp. | reverse complement strand
TCGCAGCGCCGCCGCTGGCCAAGGGCAAACGCGGCGCCATGGCCGCGCCCGAGCCGCTGAAAATGATGCCGGAGATGCCGGCCGACGAGGACTTTGCCGATCTGGAGGCCGACGCCGAAGTCGCCGCCACCGATGCCGAAGCCAAGGCCAAGGCCAAGCCGTTGCGCATGAAGGTGTCGCGCGCAAAGGAACGTGCGCTGATGCGCGAGTTCGGCCTCGAGGAAGCCACGCTCACCGAAGAAGAAGTCGCCAAGCGTCGCAATGAACTGAAGACGCTCATCAAGATGGGCAAGACGCGTGGTTTCCTGACCCACCAGGAGATCAGCGACCACCTGCCCGAAAAACTGGTCGACAACGAAATCCTCGAGGCCATCGTGTCGATGCTCAACGACATGGGCATCGCCGTGTACGAGCAGGCGCCCGACGCGGCCACGCTGCTGATTGCCGGCGGCGGCACGGCCACGGCCACCGAGGAAGAGGCCGAAGAAGCCGCCGAAGCCGCCTTGTCCACGGTGGACAGCGAGTTCGGCCGCACCACCGACCCGGTGCGCATGTACATGCGCGAGATGGGCACGGTGGAACTGCTCACGCGCGAGGGCGAGATCGAGATCGCCAAGCGCATCGAAGGTGGGCTGCAGGCCATGATGCTGGCCATCAGCGCCAGCCCGACGACCATTGCCGAGATCCTGTCGATGGCCGACCGCATCGCCGGCGGCGACATGAAGATCTCCGAGGCGGTGGACGGTTTCGTCTCCACCGACGAGGCCGACGACTATGTCGCCGAGGAAGACTTCGACGAGTTCGACGAAGAAGACGACGACGACGGCGCGGGCGGAAGCAAGGCGCTGACGAAAAAGCTCGAAGAGCTGAAACTGGCGGCGCTGGTGAAGTTCGACGCGCTGCGCGGCCAGTTCGACCGCATGCGCAAGGCCTACGAGAAGGACGGCTACAAGTCATCGCCCTACAACAAGGCGCAGCATGCCATCAGCGAGAACCTGATGACCATCCGCTTCACGGTGAAGACGATCGAGAAGCTGTGCCACATCCTGCGCTCGCAAGTCGACGACGTGCGCCGCTACGAGCGCGAGATCCGCAAGATCGTGGTCGACAAGTGCGGCATGCCGCAAGAGCATTTCATCAGGAGCTTCCCGCCCAACGTGATGAACCTGAAATGGGCCGAGCGCGAGATCGCCATTGGCAAGCCCTACAGCGCCGTGCTGGCGCGCAACCTGCCCGCGGTGCAGGAACTGCAGCAGAAGCTGAGCGACCTGCAATCGCGCGCCGTCGTGCCGCTGGAAGACCTGAAGCAGATCAACAAGAAGATGAACGAGGGCGAGAAGTCCTCGCGCGATGCCAAGAAGGAGATGATCGAGGCCAACCTGCGCCTGGTGATCAGCATCGCCAAGAAGTACACCAACCGCGGGCTGCAGTTCCTCGACCTGATCCAGGAGGGCAACATCGGCCTGATGAAGGCGGTGGACAAGTTCGAGTACCGCCGCGGCTACAAGTTCAGCACCTACGCCACGTGGTGGATCCGCCAGGCGATCACGCGGTCCATCGCCGACCAGGCGCGCACCATCCGCATCCCGGTGCACATGATCGAAACCATCAACAAGATGAACCGCATCTCGCGCCAGCACCTGCAGGAGTTCGGCTACGAGCCGGATGCGCCGACGCTGGCCGAGAAGATGGAGATCCCCGAGGACAAGATCCGCAAGATCATGAAGATCGCCAAGGAGCCGATCTCCATGGAAACGCCGATCGGCGACGACGACGATTCGCACCTGGGCGACTTCATCGAGGACACCAACAACACCGCGCCGATCGAGGCCGCGATGCAGGCCGGCTTGCGCGACGTGGTCAAGGACATCCTCGACAGCCTGACGCCGCGCGAAGCCAAGGTGCTGCGCATGCGCTTCGGCATCGAGATGAGCACCGACCACACGCTCGAAGAGGTGGGCAAGCAGTTCGACGTGACGCGCGAGCGCATCCGCCAGATCGAGGCCAAGGCGATCCGCAAGCTCAAGCACCCCAGCCGCTCGGACAAGCTCAGGACGTATCTGGACAACCTGTGACCGCGCAGCGGGCACCGGTTGCGGGCGAAGCCCGAGCTGAGCTTGCGCCACAAACTGCGCACGTACCTGGACAATCTCTGAAGCCGCAGGCGCAGGAGAATGTCCTGGCACGTACCGCCGCAGGCGGTGGCGCCCGCACAGCGGGTGCTGCGCAGCTTGCGCCACAAGCTCAGGACCTATCTGGACAACCTGTGACCGCGCAGCGGGCGCAGGTTTTGCGAGCGACCGGGTTCGCGGTCCTCTGCCGCCACTGAAAGGCCGCGCTGCGTGGGCTCGGCGTTTTGCCCGGCCTGCACGAGACAAGCGGCGCGGCCCGCAAAGACGGTGTGGCGTGGCAGCCTATGCGAACAAGAACGGGGCAAAGCGCAGCCGGCCACCCCCGCGCCGGCGTTGCTCCCGGCGAGCCATCGCGCGAAGGGCGGGCACAAAGCAGACGCAATGTGCTTCGGCCATACGCCGCAGGCTGCCCGTTGAACCCGGGCCATTGGACGCAAACGCGTTTCAGCTCCAGCGCCAGCATCGCGCACCGTGAGCCATCGGGTGGGGGCGTTACACTTTCCAGCGGCATGACGCAGATCTCCGACCGAACCATCCTGTTTGCTGACCTGCGCGGCAGCACCGGGCTTTTCGAGACGCTGGGCAATGCCGAGGCCACCTCGGTGGTGACGCATTGCGTTTCGGCCTTGGGCCCGCCGGTGGGCAAGCATGGCGGCCATGTGGTCAAGACCCTGGGTGACGGCTTGATGGCGGTGTTCGACACGCCGCCGCATGCGCTGCAGTGCGCGTTGCAGATGCATGACGTGCTGGCCGGCATCGTGCTGCGCGGCAGCGAACGCGGTGCCTCGTCGGGACTGCGCTCGCTTCGGCTGCAGGTGGCCGTGTCGCGCGGTGAAGTCGTCGAGATGGGCGGCGACTGTTTCGGCGATGCGGTCAACGTCGCGGCGCGGCTGCTCGATCATGCCGGCGACAACGAGACACTGATCACCGCACCCGTGCTGGCCGGGCTGACGAGGGCTCAGAAGGCACTGTTCCGCAGCCTCGACCAG
The DNA here is from genome assembly GCA_035633375.1 of Rubrivivax sp. Taxonomy (GTDB): domain Bacteria; phylum Pseudomonadota; class Gammaproteobacteria; order Burkholderiales; family Burkholderiaceae_C; genus Rubrivivax. Next base: position 14,767 of record DASQFA010000815.1, on the reverse strand, counting down.
ATGGTGCTGCGCGGCCGCGTCGAGCCGGTGCAGGTGTATGTGCACGGTGGGCGGCGCAGCGGCGACAGCGCAGCCACCCAGTTTGGCGATGTCGCGCCCGCGGCCGAGCCGGACGCCATACGCCTGGTCTGGCTCGACCTGCAGCAGGTCTTTGCGAGCCGGCAGATGCCGGTGGTGCTGGGCCGCAGCCCGCAGGCCCACTACTGCGTCGACGACTCGCGGGTCTCGCGCTCGCATGCCCGTCTCGATTGGCATGGTGGCAGCTTCCAGCTCAGCGACCTCAGCTACAACGGCACCTACGTACGCTTCGCCGACAGCGAGATCGTCAGCCTGCGGCGCGGCAGTTGCCTGCTGCACGGCACAGGCGCCATCGGGCTGGGTGGGTCGCCGGCCGATCCCTCCTCGGCCTGCGTGCGCTTCGAGGTGCTGCGCTTCGGCGACACCGAAGCCCAGGCCCTGGCCTGAGCCAGGCCGCTTCGCGTTCGCACGCTGCCGATGCACCTGCTCTACGTCGACGACGACCGCATCAATCTGATGCTGTTCGAAAGCGCCTGCGCCCCGCTTCCGGGCCTGCGTCTGTCCACCGCCGCCAGCGGCGCCGAGGCGCTGGAGCTGGCGCGCGCAGACCCCCCGCAACTGCTGGTCCTCGACCTGCACCTGCCCGACACCGACGGCCACGCGCTGCTGCACGCGCTGCGCCGCGACGCCACATTGCCTGACGTGCCGGCCTATCTGTGCAGCGCGGACGACAGCCCCGAGATGCGGCAGGCCGCGACGGCAGCGGGTTTTGCCGGGTGCTGGAGCAAACCGGTGGACATCCAGACGCTGCGCCGCGAGCTGTCGGCGCTGGGCGCCACGCGGGCGGGCTGACAGCGCCATGCTATGCAAAGCGAAGGCGTCATGAGCAAACGCACGGCCGCCCGAAGTTTGCTCATCCCCCGCGGGGGGCCTGACGCGAAGCGGCAGGTCTGGGGGCGCGCTCAAGGCGCCTTGCCAGTGGCTGCAGGGCCATGAATTTCAATCCCGAAGCGCCCTTCAAGCACGGCAGCCCCGCCCGCGTCGGCGTGCTCGTGGTGAACCTGGGCACACCGGATGCGCCGACGGCCCCCGCACTGCGCCGCTACCTCGCCGAGTTCCTCAGCGATGCGCGCGTGGTGGAGATCCCCAGGGCACTGTGGTGGCTGATCCTGCACGGCGTGATCCTGCGTGTGCGCCCGGCCAAGTCGGCGCTCAAGTACGCCGCCGTCTGGACGCCCGAAGGCTCGCCGCTGGCAGTCTGGACCGCCAAGCAGGCCAAGCTGCTGCTCGGCTACCTGGGCCAAGCCGGGCATTCGGTGGTGGTGCGGCATGCCATGCGTTATGGCAAGCCGAGCATAGCGAACGAGCTCGATGCGCTGCGCGCGCAGGGCGTGACCCGGGTGCTGGTGCTGCCGCTGTACCCGCAATACTCGGCGGCCACCAGTGCCAGCGTGTTCGATGCAGTGGCCTTGTGGGCGATGCGCGCGCGAATGGTGCCGGAGTTGCGTTTTGTGCAGCAGTACCACGACGAGCCCGCATACATTGCCGCGCTCACGGCACAGGTGCGCGCGCACTGGCAGCGCGAAGGCCGCGGGCCGATGCTGGTGATCAGCTTTCACGGCGTGCCCGAGCGCAGCTTGCATCTGGGCGACCCTTATCACTGCGCCTGCCACAAGACCGCCCGCCTGCTGGCCGAAAGCCTGGGCCTGAAGAAGGACGAGTACCGCGTCACCTTCCAGAGCCGCTTCGGCAAGGCGAGATGGCTGCAGCCCTATACCGAACCCACCTTGCAGCAGCTGGCACGCGAGGGCATCGAGCGGGTGGATGTCATCTGCCCGGGCTTCGTCGCCGATTGCCTGGAAACACTGGAAGAGATCGACCAGGAGGCACGCGAGGCCTTCATCGAGGCCGGCGGCAAGAGCTTCCACTACATCGCCTGCCTGAACGACCGGCACGAGTGGATCCAGGCCCTGCGCGAGATCGCGTTGCGCCACCTGCAGGGCTGGGATACGCAGACCCCGCCCGACCCGGCCGAACTGCTGGCACAGCGAGAGCGTGCCATCGCTCTGGGCGCAAGCGACTGAGCCGGGTTCGGTCCGCGGCACTGCGCTATTCGCCCTGCGGGCAGCCGGGCCGGCTCATGCGGCTTGAAGAAGCCCTCGCGCGCCAGACCGCTCAGCTCGGCCATGGCCTTGCCGGTATACACCGGGTCGAGCAGCAGATTCTCGTTGCGCGCCAGCCATTGCACGGCCTCGACCATGCGTGCATTCGGCGGCGAGTACGTCGCCGGCGCAACGCGCGTTCCCAGCCGCCCCTTCAACGGGGCATCAGCGGTTCTTGAGCGCGTTGCGCAGCTTCATCAGCCGCGGCAGCAGCAGCACCGCGACGATCACGACCAGCAGGAACAGCGACATCGGGCGTTCGACGAACACGCCCCACTTGCCTTCGCCGATGGACAGCGCGTTGCGCATCTGCGCCTCGGCCAGCGGGCCGAGGATCATGCCCACCACCACCGGCGCGGTGGGGAAGCTGAAGCGGCGCATGACCACGCCGAGCAGGCCGATGCCATACAGCAGCACCAGGTCGAAGGCCGACTGCCGCATGCCGTACACACCCACGGTGGCGAAGATCAGTATGCCGGCGTAAAGGTAGCTCTTGGGGATCTTCAACAGCTTGACCCACAGCCCCACCAGCGGCAGGTTCAGCACCAGCAGCATGACGTTGCCGATGTACAGCGAGGCGATCAGCGCCCACACCAGCGCGGCGTTCTTCTCGAACAGCTGCGGGCCGGGCTGGATGCCGTAGTTCTGGAATGCACCCAGCAAGATGGCGGTGGTGTTGGACGTGGGGATGCCCAGCGTCAGCAGCGGGATCAGCGTGGCCGTGATGGCCGCGTTGTTGGCCGCCTCCGGCCCGGCCACGCCTTCGATCGCGCCAGTGGTGCCGAACTCCTGCTTGTGTTTCGAGAGCTTCTTCTCGGTGGCATAGCTCAGGAAGGTGGGAATCTCGCTGCCGCCGGCCGGGATGCAACCGAAGGGCGTGCCGATGGCCGTGGCGCGCAGCCAGGCGGGCCAGGAGCGGCCCCACTCCTGGCGCGTCATATGCACCCTGCTCAGCTTGTTCTGCGTCTCGACGGTGCGCCCTTCGTAGAGCACCGCATACAGCGCCTCGGCCACGGCGAACAGGCCCACCGCGATGAGCACCACCTCCAGCCCGTCCATCATCTCGGGCACACCGGCGGTATAGCGCGCCTGTCCGGAAATCTGGTCGATGCCCACCAGCCCCATGGCCAGGCCCACACCCAGCGCCGTCAGGCCGCGCAGCGTGCTTTGCCCCAGCACGGCACTGATGGTGCAGAAAGCCAGCACCATCAGCAGGAAGTATTCCGGCGGCCCCAGGCGCACGGCGTAGTCGGCCACCACGGGTGCAAAGAAGGTGACGATCACCGTGGCAATGGTGCCGGCGACGAACGAGCCGATGGCCGCGGTGGCCAGCGCGGCGCCTGCGCGGCCGTGCTTGGCCATCTTGTTGCCTTCCATGGCCGTGACCATCGAGCCGGCCTCGCCCGGCGTGTTGAGCAGGATCGAGGTGGTCGAGCCGCCGTACATGGCGCCGTAGTAGATGCCGGCAAAGAAGATCATCGACGCCGTGGGCTCGACCTTCAGCGTGATCGGCAGCAGCATCGCCACCGCCGTGGCCGGGCCGATGCCGGGCAGCACGCCCACCGCCGTGCCGATGGTGCAGCCCAGCAGGCACCACAGCAGGTTGATCGGCGTGCCAGCGGTGATGAAACCCTGGATCAGCTGGTTCAGCGTGTCCATGTCAGCCCCTTGGGGGGCAGCCGACGAAGTGCGCGTGGGAGCCTCATGTCAAAGCCACCCGCTCGAGGTCAGGCCCGGCAGGTTGATGGCCAGCAGTTGCGTGAACATCCAGTAAACCGGTGCAGCGATGGCCATGCCGATCAGTGCATCGACGAGCAGCGCGCGCGGGCTAAGGTCGAGGCGGCCTTCGGAAGAGCGAAAGCCCCGCACCGCAAGCACGAAGCACAGCGTGCAACTGAGGATGAATCCGATGGTGGTGATGAGTGCCGCATTCGCCAGCAATCCGGCCGAGACCCAGACGAAACCCGGCCAGTGCCCGGTGTCGGCGCCGGAGGCCGCCTCGAGCTGGCGAAAGCCCCCAGTCGAAGCCTCCCACACCAGGAAGGCACCACACAGCGCCAGCGCCCCGCCCACCACCCAGGGCAGGAAGTTGGGGCCGACGCCGCCGTAGCCGGCCTCGGCCGAGATCTGCATCGCACCCGCGGCAATCAGCAGGCCCAGGCCAAGCACGCCGACACCGACCAGTACCTGCTCGAGCTTCATGCAGCCCCCAAGGCGCGTGGGTCGGCGCGGCGCGCAGCCATCAGATCATGCCGGACTTGACCATCACGGCGCGCAGGCTGGCGAACTCGTCATCGACGAAGGTGCCGAAGGCCGGCCCGGTGAGCAGTGCCGGCGTCCAGTTGTTCTTTTCCACCGCTTCCGCCCAGGCCTTGCTCTTGGTGGCCTTGACGACCATCTCGGTCAGCGCCTTCACCTGATCGGGCGTGAGGCCGTTCGCGCCATAGACGCCGCGCCAGTTGCCGAGCACGACGTTGATGCCCTGCTCCTTCAGCGTCGGCACGTTTACACCCTTGAGGCGCGTATCCGAAGTAACGGCGATGGCGCGCATCTTGCCCGTGGTGATGTACTCGGCAAACTCGCTGTAGCCGCTGCCGCCCACCGTGACATTGCCGCCCAGGATGGCGGCCGTGGCCTCGCCGCCCCCGCGGAAGGCCACGTAGTTGATCTTCGATGGATCGACACCGACTTCGCGCGCGATCATGGCCGCGGCGATGTGCTCGGTGGAGCCGCGCGAGCCGCCGCCCCACTTGACGCTGCCGGGATCCTTCTTCATCTGCTCGATCACGTCCTTCATGGTCTTGAAGGGCGAGTTGGCGGGCAGCACGAAGACGTTGTACTCGCTGGTCAGCCGCGCGATCGGCGTGGCCTGCGACAGCGACACCGGCGGCTTGCCGGTGATGATGCCGCCGAGCATGACTGCGCCCATCACCATCATCGCGTTCGGGTCGCCCTTGCTGCCGTTGACGAACTGCGCCAGGCCGATGGCGCCGGCCGCACCGCCCTTGTTGTCGAAGCTCACCGACGAGGCCACGCCCGCGTCCTGCAGGGCCTTGCCGAGCGCGCGGCCGGTGGTGTCCCAGCCGCCGCCGGGATTGGCAGGGATCATCATCTTCACGTTGACGGATGCACGTGCCTGCAGCGGCAACGTGCCGGCCACGGCCATGGCCGCCATGGACCTAAGAAAAGTATCTCTGCGCATCGAATGCCTCCGCAAGGTTTACCTGAACCCCTGAATGTTCGCGGCAAAGCCTGTCATTTGGCTGTCCGAAAGACTAGGGGAAACGCTGAGGCCGTGTCGGCCGAAGGGCGCCCGGTCGGCACCTGCCGCCTGCTAAGGTCAGCGTCGTGAAGCTGCTGCTGATCGAGGACAACCCGGCGATGCAAACCACGCTGCAGCGCAGCTTCGAGCGTCGCGGCATGCAGGTCATCGCCTGTGGCGACGGCGCGCGCGCGCTCGACCGCTGGTCTGCCAGCCTGCCCGACGTGGTGCTGCTCGACCTGAGCCTGCCGGGGCTCGACGGCCTGCAGGTGCTGGCGCAGGCGCGTGCGGCCGGGCTGAAGACTCCCGTGCTGATCCTTACCGCACGCGGCACGGTCGGCGACCGCATCCTCGGCCTGAACAGCGGCGCCGACGACTACCTGCCCAAGCCCTTCGATCTGGACGAACTCGAGGCCCGCGTGCGCGCCCTGGCACGCCGCGCATCGGCTGCAGCCGATGCAGCCGGCGCAGCGCCCTTCTGCGGCTTGCACATCGACACCGACAGCGGCGGCGCGTGCCTGCATGGCCAGCCGATGGATCTGCCACCGCGTGAGTTGGCGTTGCTGCGCGCATTGCTGGCACGCCCCGGGCAGGCGGTGGCCCGAGAGCGCTTGTCCGAGCTGGTGTTCCCCGACAAGACCGAGGTGCAGTCCGAAGCGATCGAGGTGGTGGCCTACCGCCTGCGCAAGAAGATCGCCGCCACCAGCGCACAGCTGGTCACGCTGCGCGGCCTGGGTTACCTGTTGAAGGCGGCGCAATGATCGCGCCGGCCCGGACCCATCGCGAACAGCGCTGTGCGCCGCACGACGGTGCACCCACAAGCCCGCCACCCGCGCGCGCGCCACTGTCGCTGCGCAGCGTGCTGCTGCTGGGCATCCTGTTGCCGGTGCTGGCCCTGATCGCGCTCAACACCGTCAGCCTGTACCGGCAGGCGCTGCGTGCCGCCGACACCGCCTATGACCGCACGCTGCTGGCCAGCGCCAAATCGATCGGCGAACAACTCGAGGTCGTGGGCAGCGGCAGCGGCGCGCGATTGAAGTCCACCGTGCTGTACTCCGCGCTCGAGCCCTTCGAAGCCGACAACCGCAGCCGCATGTTCTTCCGCGTCAGTGGGTTCAGCGGGGAAATGGTCTCGGGCTTCGAAGACTTGCCGGTGTGGCGCGGCACGATCCCGGCCAAGGGGCCGTATGCGGCCTTGGTGGACTTCTACGACGACCGCTTTCGCGGCGAACCGGTGCGCGTGGCGGTGCTGCTGCAGCCCGTGGCCGGGCAGGAGGGGCGCGGCATGGCCACCATCCTCGTGGCCGAGACGCTGGAACTGCGCCAGACATTGGCACGCCAGATCCTCATCGACACGCTCTGGCGCCAGGCCTTGCTGGTGCTGGTGATCACGGCCGTGGTGGTGTGGGTGGTGCAGCGCGCGACACGGCCGGTGCGCGAGCTCAGCGCCCAGCTGCTGCAACGCGGCGAAAACGACCTGGCACCCCTGCCCAGCACACGCGCACCTCGCGAGTTGCTGCCTCTCATCGACGCCACCAACCAGGTGATGGCCAGGCTGTCGCACCTGCTGGCCTACCAGAAGCGTTTCGTGCGCGATACGGCGCACCAGCTGCGCACACCGTTGGCGGTGCTGCACACCCAGCTGCAATCGGCGCAACGCGGTGACGTCTCTGCGGCACAGGCGCTGCAGGAAATGAGCGGCACGGTCGAGCGCGCCACGCTGCTCGCCAACCAGATGCTGGCCTTGGCCAAGGTGGAACAATTGCGCCAGCAAGGCGATGCACCGGTGCTCGACTGGGCCGAGGTGGCCCGCGCGGTGGCGCTGGACCTGGCGCCGCTGATCGCGCAGCAGCAGCTCGACTTCGACATCGACACCGCAACCGCCCCGGTGCGCGCCCACGAATGGGCGCTGCGCGAGTTGACACGCAACCTGCTGCACAACGCCGTCAAGCACACGCCGGCGAACGGCCGGCTGCACGTCCACCTGGCGCGCTCGGAGCGACAAGCCACCTTGCGCATCCGTGACAGCGGCCCGGGCATCACGCCGGAGTTGCGCCAGCGGCTGTTCCAGCCCTTCGCCGCCGCTGACCCGCGCAGCGGCTCGGGCCTCGGCCTGGCCATCTGCCACGAGATCGTGCTCACGCTGGGCGGCGACATTCGCCTGGACAACCGCCTGCAGCACAGCCGCATCTGCGGCCTGGACACGATCGTCAGCCTGCCGCTGGCCGAGAATCCCGCCTTTCGAGAAACTTCTACAAAGCAAAATCAACGGGTTGCGTGCGCCTCACCGAACGACGCGCATGCAGCGGCATCTGATTGCTCAGAAGAATGGGCGCGCAGGACTGGCGAAAATTAGTCAATCTTTCGAACGGGGTAGCGTGAGGCTCCACCAATGAAATGCTCGCAAGCAGTCCCAGACCAAACTCATGCGCGGGCAAGAATGCACCAATGCTATTCCGGCCATTGGCGCGCCCAACTCCACCTTAGCGCACAAGTTTCTCAGCGTAAATGGTCGGGCCGCGGCCCGTTGCTCAACTCATGAGACTCAACCCGCAGGCCGATAGGGCTCACAGCGCAGCGCGCAGCGCGCCGTTTTCCCGATGAGCGTCAAGCCCGCAGTGGCCGGCATGCGCCTGGACAAATGGCTGTGGGCGGCACGCTTTTTCAAGACGCGCGCCCTGGCCGTGGAATCCATCGACAAGGGCCGCGTGCAGGTCAACGGGCAGAGCGCGAAGCGCTCGCGTGAGCTGCGCGTCGGCGACCTCGTGGCCATGCGCCTGGGCGCTCCCGCCGACGTCGCGCGCGAGCTGCGGGTGCTGGGCTTGAGCGAAATGCGCGGCCCGGCGCCGCTGGCACAGGCCCTGTATGCGGAAACCCCGGCCAGCATCGCCGCACGCGAGGCGGCGGCGCGTGCGCGGCCCTATCTTGCCGATCCGGCGGGGGCGATCGAACAAGGGCGCCCGACCAAGCGCGACCGGCGCGAACTGGTCGACTGGCAGCGCTGGAGCGCCTCGGCCGACGACTTGGATCCCTGAAATGCCGAACGTTGCGGCCCCGCAGCCGTGACAGAAACCGCAATGACCCTCTTGAAGACCGGAGATTGGTTCCCATTTAGACGCCAGAGAAGTCATTCACACCATGAACCCGAACGAACCCACCCCGATGCTCCCCGAAACCGATCCAGGTGCCACGGCTGGCAACGGCCAGGCCGAGGCGCCCGGTCAGGCGCCCAGTGTCGAAGCGCGGCTGGCCGAGCTCGAAGCCAAACATGCCTCGGTGTCCGACGCCTACCTGCGCGCCAAGGCCGATGCCGAGAACACGCGCCGCCGTGCCGACGAAGAGATGTCCAAGGCGCGCAAGTTCGCCGTCGAGGGCTTCGCCGAGAGCCTGCTGCCGGTAAAGGACAGCCTGGAGGCCGCGATCACCTTGCCCAACGCCACGCCGGAGCAGATGCTCGAAGGCGTGCACGCCACGCTGCGCCAGCTGAACGCCGCGCTCGAGCGCAACAAGGTGCTGCCGATCGATCCGCCCGCGGGCACCAAGTTCGACCCGCACCAGCACCAGGCCATCGGCATCGTGCCGGCTGAGCAAGAGGCCAACACCGTGGTCACGGTGCTGCAGAAGGGCTACCTGATCGCCGAGCGGGTGCTGCGCCCGGCGATGGTCACGGTGGCGGCGCCAAAGTAGACGCCCTGCACTCAAATGCACAGGCCGGCAACCTTGAAAGCCGGCAAGTTATCCACAACTCAAAGACATTCAGATTCCATCTTCAGGAGCCATTCGAATGGGAAAGATCATCGGTATTGACCTGGGCACCACGAACTCGTGCGTGTCGGTCATGGAAGGCAACACCACCAAGGTCATCGAGAACAGCGAAGGCGCGCGCACCACGCCTTCGATCATCGCCTACCAGGAAGACGGCGAGATCCTCGTCGGTGCCTCGGCCAAGCGCCAGTCGGTGACCAATCCGCGCAACACCATCTATGCGGTGAAGCGGCTGATCGGGCGCAAGTTCACCGAGAAGGAAGTGCAGAAGGACATCAACCTGATGCCCTACAAGATCACCGCGGCCGACAACGGCGACGCCTGGGTCGAAGTGCGCGGCAAGAAGCTGGCGCCGCCGCAGATCAGTGCCGAAGTGCTGCGCAAGATGAAGAAAACCGCCGAGGACTACCTGGGCGAAGAAGTCACCGAGGCCGTCATCACCGTGCCGGCCTACTTCAACGACAGCCAGCGCCAGGCCACCAAGGACGCCGGGCGCATCGCCGGGCTGGACGTCAAGCGCATCATCAACGAACCCACTGCCGCGGCGCTGGCCTTCGGTCTGGACAAGCACGGCAAGGGCGACCGCAAGATCGCCGTATATGACCTGGGCGGCGGCACCTTCGACATCAGCATCATCGAGATTGCCGACGTCGACGGCGAAATGCAGTTCGAGGTGCTTTCGACCAACGGCGACACCTTCCTGGGCGGCGAAGACTTCGACCAGCGCATCATCGACTACATCGTCACCGAGTTCAAGAAGGAGCAAGGCGTCGACCTGACGAAGGACGTGCTCGCGTTGCAGCGCTTGAAGGAAGCCGCCGAGAAGGCCAAGATCGAGCTGTCCAACAGCACGCAGACCGACGTCAACCTGCCCTACATCACGGCCGATGCCTCGGGCCCGAAGCACCTGAACATCAAGCTCACGCGGTCCAAGCTCGAAGCCCTGGTCGAAGACCTGGTAGGGCGCACCATCGAGCCTTGCCGCATCGCGGTGAAGGACGCGGGCGTCAAGCTCACCGACATCAACGACGTGATCCTGGTGGGCGGCATGACGCGCATGCCGATGGTGCAGGACAAGGTGAAAGAGTTCTTCGGGCGCGAGCCGCGCAAGGACGTCAACCCCGACGAGGCCGTGGCCGTGGGCGCAGCCATCCAGGGCCAGGTGCTGGGCGGCGACCGCAAGGACGTGTTGCTGCTCGACGTGACGCCGTTGAGCCTGGGCATCGAAACCCTGGGCGGCGTGATGACGAAGATGATCAAGAAGAACACCACCATCCCGACCAAGTTCTCACAGGTGTTCAGCACCGCCGACGACAACCAGCCGGCGGTGACGATCAAGGTCTTCCAGGGCGAGCGCGACATCGCCTCGGGCAACAAGAGCCTGGGCGAATTCAACCTCGAAGGCATCCCGCCTTCGCCCCGCGGCCTGCCGCAGATCGAGGTCAGCTTCGACATCGATGCCAACGGCATCCTGCACGTCGGCGCCAAGGACAAGGCCACCGGCAAGGAGAACAAGATCACCATCAAGGCCAATTCGGGCATCTCCGAGGAAGAGATCCAGAAGATGGTCAAGGACGCCGAGCTCAACGCCGCCGAGGACAGCAAGAAGCTCGAACTCGTGCAGGCGCGCAACTCGGCCGACGCGATGGTGCATTCGGTGCGCAAGAGCCTGGCCGAGCATGGTGACAAGCTCGACGCGGCCGAGAAGGAGAGCATCGAGGCCGCCATCAAGCAGGCCGAGGACGCGTTGAAGAGCGACGACAAGGCCAGCATCGAAGCCGCGACCGAAAAGCTGATGACGGCAAGCCAGAAGCTCGGCGAGAAGATGTACGCCGATTCCCAAGCCGCGGCTGCGGCTGCTGCCGCGGCCACTGGCGCGGGTGCCGGTGGCGCCACGGGTGCCGCAGACGCGGCGCAGGCCGGTGCCAAGGCGGCAGACGACAATGTGGTGGACGCCGAATTCAAGGAAGTCAAGAAGTGATATCACGGACCGCCCGGGAGCCGCGCAAGCGGCTCCCCGCGGGCCCCCACGGGCTGCGGTGACATCTCGCCGCGTTGCAGGTGACGGAAGCCTTCCGCACCTCGACGCGGCGGTTTCGTTTTCTGGACACTGAGAGTTTTCATGGCAAAGCGCGACTATTACGAGACCCTGGGCGTGCCCCGCAACGCCAGCGAAGAGGACATCAAGAAGGCCTACCGCAAGCTGGCCATGAAGCACCACCCCGACCGCAACCAGGGTGACAAGGCGAAGGCCTCGGAAGACAAGTTCAAGGAGGCCAAGGAAGCCTACGAGATGCTCACCGACGCGCAAAAGCGCGCGGCCTACGACCAGTTCGGCCATGCCGGCGTCGACCCCAACATCGGCGGCGGGCGCGGCGCGGGGCCGGAAGGCTTTGGCGGCTTTGCCGAGGCCTTTGGCGACATCTTCGGCGACATCTTCAATGGCGGCCAGGGCGGCGGGCGGCGCACGGCGGGCGGGCAGCAGGTCTACCGCGGCAACGACCTGAGCTACGCGATGGAGATCACGCTCGAAGAAGCGGCACGCGGCAAGGACACGCAGATCCGCATCCCCACCTGGGAGGGCTGCGAAACCTGCCACGGCACTGGCGCCAAGCCCGGCACCAGCCCGAAGACCTGCAGCACCTGCAGCGGCAACGGCACGGTGCACATGCGCCAGGGTTTCTTCAGCATCCAGCAGACCTGCCCGCATTGCCACGGCCGCGGCAAGATCGTTGCCGATCCCTGTACCCCCTGCAACGGCGCCGGCAAGATCAAGAAGCAGAAGACGCTGGAGGTGAAGATCCCCGGCGGCATCAACGAAGGCATGCGCATCCGTTCCGCCGGCAACGGCGAGCCCGGCACGAACGGCGGGCCGAGCGGCGACCTGTACATCGAGATCCGCGTCAAGCAGCACGAGATCTTCGAGCGCGACGGTGACGACCTGCATTGCACCGTGCCGGTGGGCCTGACCGCGGTGACGCTCGGCGGCACGATCGAGGTGCCCACGCTGGGCGGCAACGCCGAGATCGACCTGCCCGAGGGCACCCAGCACGGCAAGACCTTCCGACTGCGCGGCAAGGGCATCAAGGGCATCCGCTCCAGCTACCCCGGCGACCTTTATGCCCACATCGCGGTGGAGACGCCGGTGAAACTGACAGAACACCAGCGCAAGTTGTTGAAGGAACTCGACGAATCCTTCCGCAAGGGCGGCGAGCGGCATTCGCCCAACGAAAAGAGCTGGGCCGATCGCGTCAAGGACCTGTTCAAGTAGCCGCTGCGGGCGGCCTCAGAACAGGCTGGCCTGGGCTGCGTTTTCGCCTGGGTCCGCGGCAGGCGGCCTGAAGCGCTCGAGCGCGAGTTCCACCCGCTCGCGGTTCAGGCCCAGCCGTGCGCAGGCCTTGTCGAAGCGCTGGCGCAGCAACTCCGCCCACACGCCCTGCCCCGTCATGCGCGAGCCGAAGCGTGCATCGTTGTCGCGCCCGCCGCGCATCTCGCGCACGCGCGCCATGATGCGCGGCGCCTTGTCGGGAAAGTGCTGCTCCAGCCACTGCTGGAACAGCGGGTTCACCTCCCAGGGCAGGCGCAGCACCACGCTGAAGGCACGGCTCGCTCCGGCGGCCGCGGCGGCGTCGAGGATGCGCTCGAGCTCGGGCTCGTTCAGGAACGGGATGACCGGCGACACGCTCACGCCCACCGGTATGCCCGCGCGCGCCAAAGTCTCGATGGTGCGCAGCCGGCGCTGTGGCGAGGCGGCGCGCGGCTCCATCACGCGCGCCAAGTGCGCATCGAGCGTGGTGATCGACACATAGGCCGCGGCCAGGCGCTGCTGCGCCATCGGCGCGATCAGGTCCAGGTCACGCTCGACCAGCGACGACTTGGTGATCAGCGAGAAGCCGTGCCGGAACTGCGACAACACCTCGATCACGCCGCGCGTGATGCGCAGCGTGCGTTCGGCCGGCTGGTAGGCATCGGTCACCGAGCCCAGGTTCAGCATCTTCGGCTGGTAGCCCTTGCGCGCGAAGGCTTCGCGCAGCCGCTCGGCGGCATTCACCTTGGCGACGATGCGCGTCTCGAAATCGATGCCTGGCGACAGGTTCAGGTAACTGTGCGTCGGGCGCGCATAGCAATAGATGCAGCCATGCTCGCAACCGCGATAGGGGTTGATCGACAGGTCGAAGCCGATGTCGGGCGAATCGTTGGCACTGAGAATGCCGCGCACCTGTTCTTCGAACACCTGCGTGCGCGGGGCGAGCACTTGTTCGCTGACGGATTGCTCAATCGTGCCCCAGCCATCGTCGAAGGCATCGTGCAGCCGGGTGCTGAAGCGGTGCTGGATGGCCCATGCCGTGCCGCGCCCCTTGAAGGGCTCGGTCGGCGCGTTGGCGTCGAGCAGTTCGATGACGGGTCGCTGCGTGCGCATGCTGTATTTTCATACAGCTACCGCGCATCGGCAACCCCTTGTGAAGGGCCGGATCGGCCCATGCTGCCTTGCCCCGCCGCACGCCGCGCGCGGCACGCGCCGGGCGCAGGCCGGCCCGGCTCAGTAGTCAGCGCCTGAGCTGCCGGGGGCCAGGTTGTCGAAGCGCGTCAGCGGCTTCAGGAAGACCAGCTTGAGGTCGCCCGTCGGGCCGTTGCGCTGTTTGCCGATGATGATTTCGGCGACGCCCGGCTCCTTGCTTTCCTTGTTGTAGTAGTCGTCGCGGTAGATGAACATGATGACGTCGGCGTCCTGCTCGATGGCGCCAGATTCGCGCAGGTCACTCATCATCGGCCGCTTGTCGGTACGGCTCTCGACACTGCGGTTGAGCTGCGACAACGCCATCACCGGGCATTGCAGTTCCTTGGCCAGCGCCTTCAGCCCACGCGAGATCTCGCCGATTTCGGTGGCACGGTTTTCTTCGCTGGAACTGTTGCCGCTCATCAGCTGCAGGTAGTCGACGACGATCAGCCCGAGCGTGCCGCCGTACTGCCGGGCCAGCCTGCGGGCGCGGGCGCGCAACTCGGCCGGGTTGAGCGAAGCGGACTCGTCGATGAACACCTGCGCCTGGCTCAGCCGCGTGGCCGCCCCCGGCAGGCGCTCCCACTCGTCGTCGCGCAGCCGCCCGGTGCGCAGGTGCTGCTGGTCGATGCGGCCGAGCGAGCCCACCATGCGCAGCACCAGTTGCGAGGCGCCCATTTCCATCGAGAACACCGCCACCGGCAGGCCCTCTTCGACCGCCACATGCTCTGCGATGTTCAGTGCAAAGGCCGTCTTGCCCATTGACGGACGCGCCGCCAGAACGACCAGGTCGCCCTTCTGCAGCCCGGCCGTCATGCGGTCGAGGTCATAGAAGCCCGTGCGGATGCCGGTGACTTCTTCCGAGCCGTTCTTTTCGAGTTCGTCGACGCGCTCGAGCAAGGCCTGCACGAGCTTGCCCATGTCGTGGAAGCCGGGGCCGCCACGCGACCCCTCTTCGCCGATGCGAAAAATCCGGGACTCGGCCTCGTCGAGGATCTGCGAGACCGGTGTGCCCTGGGGGTTGAACGCCGTGGTCGCGATCTCGTCGCTGGCAGCAATGAG
>DASQFA010000814.1:0-2017 GCA_035633375.1 Rubrivivax sp. | reverse complement strand
GCGCGTTCCGCCTTACGGCGCGAGCGCCAGGCGCGCAGGCCCCCGGCGCCCAGACCGAGCAGGGCCAGGGCAGCGGTGCCGGGCTCGGGCACAGCGGTGATGTCTTCGACATGGACGGCGCCGTCCGGCGTGTCATTGTAGGCCCACTTCTGGATGGTGGCCACGCCGTTGGTGGTGTCGAGGTTCAGCAGGGCGAAGCCGTACAGCATATCGGTACCGCTCAGGAAGCGGAAGCCGATGTAGTTGTCGCCGGCGCAACGGTGTCCGGTTCCCATCAGAGGTACACCAACAGCATAGGCCGTAGCTCGCGGTGATAGAGCCCAGGAGAGGCCGGCTTGAGTAAGCAGTGTTTGAAGAAGCGTAAGACTTGGCGGCTCACCTTGGAGGTATAGCGAAACAGCGGGACGGTCCAGTCGGGTCGATCGGTGCCGTCGGGGGCGTCGGGCTGGGCCGCCTGGCGCTGGTCTTGTTTCGTCAGCGCTTTGTCGTCGGCGATGCCATGTTGCCCCATGGTGGTGTGGAGCATGATGGCAATCAGAATACCGGTGATGATGGCCAGGCGCACTTGGTTCGCGATGGCGACGCTGCGCTTGCCCCAGGCCTTGGCTTGGGTGAAATCGTTTTTCCAGGTGTCGAAGCACTTTTCCTCTTCCCAGCGCCGGGAGTAGAGGAAGGCGACGACGCCCGGCTCCAGAGTGAAGTCGTTGGTGAGGAACTCGACCAGATGCCCGCGGCGGCTCTGGAACGTGATGAGCCGCCATGGCTGGCGGGAACTGCGCAGGGTGATCCGCAGGTCGTGCACGACGCCCGCGTTAACGGGCTCATCGGCGACCGGCAAGCCCTCGGTAGAGTCGATGCGCAGGTTGCTTTTCATGCGGGTGATCATGGTGCAGCCGAGGGTGCGCTTCTTGTTGTCCCAGAAGGCGGCATCGATGAACGCGCGATCGAGTAGCCAGAGCGTATGACGCTCGCGGGTGAGCGCGTGCGCGCCCTGATCGTAGTCACGCAGCAGGGTGGTCTCGTGGCGGCTGCGGGTCTCGACATAGACATCTTCGGCAATGCCCAAGCGCAGGTCGAAGAAGCTGAGCAGGGCGTGCCCCTTGGGGTTATCCTCGCCGCCTTCGTTGGGGGTCTGGCGGCGAAAGTGGGCGCTTTCCTTCTGGTAGGTCCCGTCGATGGCGCGTACCGGGCGCTCGCCCAGCCCCGGGATGTCGCGCAGGCGATCGGGCAGCCGGGCGCGGGCCGCGGCCACCAACACCGGCAGCGTGGCGGTGAGCGCGGCCGCGCGGGTCGGCGCCGCCAGGGCATCCGACCAGGTTGAACGCGCCAGCGGGACGTGCGCCGCGTCGCTGGGATCGAGATGAGGCAAGGCCTGGACTTGCTCGCGCAGCACCGACATCCCTTGCAGGTGGCGCAGCACGCCCAGCGTGATGAACGCCGACATGCTCAGGACACGCCCCACATCCTGCGCTTCGCGCACCCGCGTCAGCGCCTGCTCCACGGGCGCGAGCAGTTCGGCGAATACGGTCTGGTCGGTGAGGCGGTTCATTAACCTGTGCAGCCGATCGACAATCATAGGGGCTCCGGTAAGCTATTGTTTTGCAACAGGTTATTGCGCGCACCCTGGAAGCTTCTTGTCAACTACCGTTGGTCGGATACGTGGTGGATGTTGTGACGGTCACTCCGCGGCCAATGTTCTATCCTCGCCTACCGGCACCTGGATGGCCAAGGTCCGAAAAACCTGCCGCGCCTCGCGGCGGGCGCGTATACCGCTGGAGCCGACATCTAACACGACTTTTCAATAGCGGCGGTGGAATACGAACCGGACACCGTTGGTCCTACCATGCGCGCAGCGCAGTCTATCGCGGGCCATACCGCGGCAGCGTTCAGGTAGTAATCGACGGCACGCTCGCCAAGGACCGCTATTTCGACGACCTTCAGTTCAAATTGCTGCGGATCGCGCACAAGCAGATCTGCACCTGGATGAACGATAGCGGCGCGCCCTATTGGCGCCCGA
>DASQFA010000813.1:0-3571 GCA_035633375.1 Rubrivivax sp. | reverse complement strand
TGCGCCGCATGCAGACATTCATTTTCGGCGGCGGCTTTCGGTCGCTGAAAGCGAGCTCAGCTTATGTGAACTGCGCGTCGCATGCATTCACAGCGCGAGTTCGATGCCGACGATACCCTCGCCCTGGTCGCTGGCCTTGCGCACGAAGCCGAGCCGGTCTGCCAGCTCCAGCATGCGGATGTTCTCCGCCAGCACCGTGGCCGTCAGCTTCTTCGTACCGTGCTCACGCTGGTAGTCGATGATGCGGCGCATCAGCAAGCCACCCAGACGCTCGCCCTTCATGTCGGAGCGCACGACGATGCCGAACTCGGCGCTGACGTTGTCGGGGTCGGAGATCGCGCGCACCACGCCCAAGGTGCGCTCGTTGCCATCGGGGCCCGTGTCCACTGCCACAAAGGCCATCTCGCGCGCATAGTCGATCTGCGTCAGGCGTGCGAGTTCGCTGCGCTCGATGCTGCGCCGGCTGTAGAACACGCGCATGCGGATGTCGGCCGGATCGAGCTGGCCCAGGAAGGCCATGTGCTGCGCCTCGTCGCCGGGGCGGATCGGGCGCACGGTCAGTGCACGTCCGCGCCAGTCGAACGTTTCCACAAGGTTCGACGGGTAGGGCCGGATGGCAAAGTTCAGCGCTCCGGACGGCGCCCCCAGGCTCAGGCGCACGCGGGCCTGCAGCGCCAGCGCGCCGTCGCAGCCGACGAGCAAGGGGCTCAGGTCCAGTTCGGCGATCTGCGACACGTCGATGAGCAGTTGCGACAGCCCGACCAGCACACGCTGCAGCGCCACCTCGTCCGCGGCGGGGGTGTCGCCATGGGCGCGCAGGGCATGTCTTGCCGCGGTGCGCTGCACCAGTGCGTGCGCCAGTGGCAGGTTCAGTGGCGGCAGCGCCACCGCCAGATCGCCGGCCGTGTCGATCGAAGCGCCGCCCTGGCCCATCAGGATCACCGGACCGAAGAGCGGGTCGATGCGCGCGCCGGCAATCAGCTCGCGCGCATGTGCCGGCTGCCGCATGGCCTGCACACAGAAGCCCTGTGCCCGTGCTCCTGGCACGGATCGGTGCAGGCGCGACAGCATGCGACGGGCGCTGTCGCGCACCTGCACCGCGCTGCGCAGGTCCAGGCGCACGCCGTCGACATCCACACCCTGCGCGGCGCCCCGGCCGAGGTCGGGCGAAACCATGCTCAGCGCAACCGGATAGCCGATCTTCTCGGCCGCGCTGGCCGCCGCATAGGCTTCGGGCTCGACATCCAAGGTGGCGCGCACGGCGATGCCATAGGCCTCGAGCAGCGACCGTGCCTCGTCCGCGGCCAGCCCGGTGCGCCCGTCACGCAAGGCACGCTGCACCAGCGCGCGTGCCGCGGCGGCGTCGGCAGGCACCTCCAGGCTGGCACTGGGCGGCGCCTCGATCAGCTGTGCCTGGTTGCGGCGGTAGGCCACGAGCATCGAAAACGCGCTCACCGCCTCTTCGGGCGTGGCAAAGCTGGCAATGCCGGCCTGCTGGAACACATCGCGCGCCTCGGCCACTGCCGCATGCCCCAGCCAGCAGCCCATCAGCCGCGGTGAACCTTGTTGTGCCAGCGGCAGCAGCGCGCGCGCGACCGTCACGCTGGGCACGACGGCGCTGGGCGTATGGATCACCAGCAGCGCCGGTGCCGCAGCGTCCTGCATCAGGATCTGCAGCGTCTGCGCATAGCGCTCGGCCGGTGCGTCGCCGCCGAGCAGCAAGGGCGCGGCGCTCGCCGCAGGCTGCGCCAGCAGCGGTTCCAGTGGCCACTGGGTCTGCTGGCTCAGCGAACACAGCCGCACGCCGGCCAGCGCCGCGGCGTCGGCCGCCAGGGTTCCGGCACCGCTGCTGTTCGTCAGGATGCACAGCTGCTCGCTGCGGTTGCCGCGAAAGCGCGCCAGGGTCTCGGCGGCCAGGAACATCTGCTGCAGCGTGCCCACGCGCAGCATGCCGGCGCGCGCGATGGCCGCGTCGTAGACCCGGTCCGCGAGCGCTCTTTCGCCGCGTGCCGAATGGCCCGAGCGCACCACGATCACCGGCTTGTTGCGCGCTGCCGCGCGTGCCGCGGACAGAAACTTGCGCGGCGCTTCGATCGATTCGAAGTGCAGCAGGATCGAGCGCGTGCGCGCGTCGCTGGCCAGATGGTCGAGCAGGTCGCCCAGGTCGACGTCGGCATGTTGCCCCAGCGAGACGAGCTGCGAAAAGCCGATGTCGCGCGCCCGCGCCCAGTCGAGCATGGCGCCGAGCAGGGCGCCGGACTGCGAGACGAAGGCCAGTTCCCCGGCCAGGGCGTCGGTGTGGGCGATGCTGGCATTCAGCCCGATGTGCGGTGCCAGCAGTCCGATGCCGCCCGGCCCCAGCACGCGCAGCAGATGCGGCCTGGCCGCGTCGAGCATGGCCTGGCGCTGCGCCTCGTCCAGGCCGACGCTCAAGACCACGGCCGCGCGCGTGCCGCGTGCACCCAGTTCGGCCACCACGCCGGCCACGCTGGGTGCGGGCGTGCAGATCACGGCCAGGTCGGGTGCCTGCGGCAGATCGGCGATGCGCGGGTACACGCTCTGGCCATCGAGCCGGCGGTGCTTGGGGTTGACGGCGTAGATCGGCCCCTTGAACTGGCCGGCCAGCAGGTTGCGCCAGACGCTGGTGCCCAGGCTGCCCGACCGGGCCGAGGCGCCGATCACCGCCACCGAAGCCGGATTCAGCAGCGCTTCCAGGTTGCGCGTGCTCATGGGGCAGGCTCAGTGCGGCGCAATTCGGCATCCAACCCGCGCCCCGGCAGGCTCACGTCGGCACGCGGCGGTGCCGCAGATGCACCGGCCACGCGCGGCCAAGCTGCGCCGCTTGGCAGCGAACGTGCGCCGGGGTGTGGGTCGGGGGCATGGGCAAGACAAGGCGGGTTGTGAAGAGGGCGCTCGCCGTGGCGCGGGCGTGTGTGCGACGATGCTAAGGCTTTCCGCCGAGCTGCCTGCAAGCTCGGCCCACCCTAGATCGGAGAATCCGCGCATGAAGATCCTCTTGCCCGTCGATGGGTCCGTTGCCTCGCTGGATGCGGTGCGCCAGGCCCTGCTCATGATTCGTGGCGGCCTGCGCGCCAGCGTGGTGCTGGCCAATGTGCAGGAGCCGGCCACGCTGTATGAAATGCTGCTGGCGCACGACCCCGAGGTCATCGAGCAGGTGAGTGCCCAGGCCGGCCTGCACATCCTGGAGCCGGCGCAGGCGCTGGTGCGCGCGGCGGGCGTCGAGTACGAGATCGAGGTCGCCAAGGGCGACCCGGCCCACACGCTCATCGATATCCTCGAGAACTTCGCCTGCGACATGGTGGTCATGGGCGCGCGCGGCATGGGCACGCTGCGCAGCGCCATGCTCGGCTCGGTATCGCACGAGGTGCTGCATGCGGCGCAGGTGCCGGTGCTCATCGTCAAGCAGGTCGAGCCGCCCGACACCGACGAAGACAGCGACGAGGCCGCCGACAAGGCCGACTAATGCCGTGTGGTGCAAGGCGTCGAACACTGCTCGGGTGCGCGGGCCACGACCGCCGCGATGAAGGCCTTCGCGGCGCTGTATGCCTCG
>DASQFA010000812.1:0-3314 GCA_035633375.1 Rubrivivax sp. | reverse complement strand
CCCGGCCGGTAGCGGGGTGGCCGACGTAGTGAATAGGAATTCATCTGAACGGAGTCGGCCACCCCGCTGGCGGCCAGCGAGCGCAATGGATTGCAGCGAGTGTCCGAAACGAGAGCGGACACGAAGGGCCGCTATGCGCCGACTCCGGTCTTTCGATCCAGCCGCGCGGGCGCGGCTCAGGCAAGGCGAAGCCGAATGCGCGGCGCGTTTCAACCTGACACGCGCTGCACTTGCTGGAGCAGTTGCGTCACGTATTCATCCTCGATGCCCAGGCTGTGCAGTTGCGAGGCCAGTTGCTCGAGGTAGTGGCGGTTGCTGCCCAGGAAACCCGATGCCTTGGCGATCAAGGCTGCGGTTTCTTCGAGCGGGAGTTCGCCCACATGGTCGGCGTGCGCATGGTTGGCGGCAAAGACCAGCGCCCTGACCCCGCCCTGCGGCGTACCCACCGGCAACAGCGCCGGGTTGTAGCTGCCGCGGATCATCTCGCGCCGCCACAGACAAGTGGATTCGGCATGTCGCGTCTCAGCGGGGATGCGAAACACCAGGCCGCGGCAAGTACCTGGGCCGGGCTCCAGCGAAAGCATCAGCCCGGGCGTTTCGGGGCTGCCCCGGCCGAGCGTGGTGCGGAACAGGAAGCGGCGCTGGTGGCCCGGCAGATCGGCCAGGCGCACTTCGTCGAAGTGAAAGCCCGGATCCCACATCAGCGAGCCGTAGGAAAAGATCCACAGCTCGCACTCGGTGTCGGCGCCGCACAGCAGCGCGCGATGTGCGGCTTCGAGCTGCTGATCGCTCAGGCGCCAGTCGGCCGCGCGTCCCAGGCTGCGGGCGCGCTCGTCCCAAGCGGCCATCACCTCGGGCGTGACGCGCAGCTCAGAGGCGTGTGCCGGCTTGACGCGCTCGCGCAACCCGGGCAGGTGGCGGAATGCATCGTCTTGCTCTGGCGGCACAGCCGGGTGCACACGCGTCGGCGCAGGCATCAGTGCACCTTCAGTCGTTGCACCATCAGGGCCTGCGTTTCCTCGAGCCCGGCGCGGCGCGTGGCGACGAGGCACAGGTCGGCGCCTTCTTCGGCGCGGCACAGTGCGATGGCACGGCCGGTGCGGCGGCTGGCGCCGGTGATCAGGGCGTTGCGCCCGTCCAGGCGTGCCGGTCTTGCGGATGGCTTCATGGTGGGCTCGTGGATAGGCATTGAAACGGTGGTGTGGCGCAGCGCAGCGTCAGCCACTCAGGTGGCGCGTTGGCGCGTGCGCAGCATCAGTGCGGGGTCGTCGCTGATGATGCCCTGCACGCCGGCCGCCCACAGCTGCTGCGCCTGCGCACTGTCGTTCACGGTCCAGACATGAACCACGGTGCCGCTGCCGCGCAGCGTGCGCGCGAGTGCGCGGATCGGCACCGGCAGGCCGTGCCAGCGCTGCGGAATGCACAGCGCCTGCACCTCGCGCGGCGCGCGTCGCTGCCGCAGCAACGCTGCCGGAAGCAGCGCCAGCACATCGGGTGAGCTCGCGCCGAGCGCCAGGCCCGCGCCGCGCAGCGGCCGCGTTGCCTGCGGGTCGAAGCCGGCGACGATGATGCGCGGCGCCAACGCGTGGCGGCGGATGGCCTGGCGCAGCGGCTCGGTGGCGCTGGGCGTCTTCAGCTCGACAATGCAGGGCAGATCGCGCGGCAGGGCTTCCATGACTTCGTCGAAGCTGGATACGCTGACGCCGCGGCCACGCCACGGAAAACTGCGCCCGTGGTCGCGGGTGAATTGCGCGCCGGCATCCAGACGCTTCAGCTCGGCCAGCGTGTGCTGCTCGATCGCGCCGCGGCCGTCGGTGGTGCGCTCGAGTGTCGGGTCGTGGAATGCCACCAGCGCGCCGTCGCGCGACAGGCGCAGATCGAACTCCAGCGCATCCGCGCCGAGTGCCACCGCTTCGAGCAAGGATTCGAGCGTGTTCTCCGGCGCAAAGGCGCGGTTGCCGCGGTGGCCGATGACCGGCCGCGCCAGCGGGTCGAGCAGGATCATCGCGGCTGCACACGCCACCCCCACGCGGCCCTGGCGCGCACCGTCTACTGCGCCGTCCAGCCGCCGTCCACCGGCAGGGCCACGCCGGTGATGCCGGCTGCGGCCTCGCTGCACAGGAACACGGCGATGTCGCCGATGCGCTCGGGCGGCAGCAGCGTCAGGTTGGGTTGCTTCTCGCGCAGCAGCTCGCGCACGCCGGCGGCGCGGTCGCCACCGAACTGCGCGGCACGGGCCTCGATCTGCGGCTGGATGAGCACGGTGTCGGTCCAGCCGGGGCAGATGCAGTTGACGGTGATGCCCTGCGCCGCGGTCTCCAGTGCCACGCCTTTCGACAAACCCACCAGCCCGTGCTTGGCCGCCAGGTAGGCGCCCTTGTTGACCGAAGCCACCAGCCCGTGCACCGAGGCGATGTTGACGATGCGGCCCCAGCCGCGCTCGCGCATGCCGGGCACGGCGGCCTTCATGGTGTGGAAGGCCGAGGACAGGTTGACGGCGATGATCGCGTCCCAACGTTCCACCGGAAAGCTCTCGATCGCGCAGGTGTACTGGATGCCGGCGTTGTTGACGACAATGTCGATCGGCCCCAGCGCCTTCGCCGCGGCGGCCACCAGGCCCGCGGCCTCGCCCGCGTCGGCCAGGTTGGCGCGCAGGTAGGCGCAACGCGCGCCGCCCGTCGTGGCCATTGCCGCGGCGATGGGACGGCCCTGCGCCGGGTCTTCGATGCCATGCACGATGACGTTGGCGCCGGCTTGCGCCATGGCCTTGGCGATGGCCAGGCCGATGCCCTGGGTGGAACCGGTGACGAGTGCGGTGCGTCCGTTCAGCATTTCAATTCTCCTTGGGTGAGGGTGTTTCGCAGGTCGGTCTTCAACACCTTGCCGTAGTGGTTCTTCGGCAGGCTGTCGACAAAGTGGTAGCGCTTCGGGCGCTTGAAGCGGGCGATGTGCTCCAGGCAGGTGGCGTCCAGCGCCTCGGCGCTCAAGCCCTCGCCGACGACGAAGGCCACCACCATTTCGCCCCATTCGGCGTCGGCCTGGCCGACCACCGCGACCTCGCGCACGCCGGGGTGGCGCAGCAGCACCTCTTCGACCTCGCGCGGGTAGATGTTCGAGCCGCCGCTGATGATCACGTCCTTCGAGCGATCCTTCAGCGTGAGGAAGCCGTCGCGGTCGAGCGCGCCCATGTCGCCGGTCCACAGCCAGCCGTCGCGCAGCGTCTTCGCGCTGGCCTCGGGGTTGCGCCAGTAGCCGGCCATGACCGTGTCGCCGCGCACCAGCACTTCGCCGGTCTCGCCCGCGGGCAGCGGCGC
>DASQFA010000811.1:0-12985 GCA_035633375.1 Rubrivivax sp. | reverse complement strand
CTCGATGTCCCCTGCGTCGACATGAATTGAGCCTGCGCAATCACATCGAAGCAGGCCATCGCGTGGCTTCCGTCTGCGCTATGTATTAAGCTACACAACAAGATGACTTGCACTGCATTCCGCTGCCGCCCGACGCGCTGGCCATCCTGGCAACGGCACCGGGTGTTGCGTTGCGCATCCGTTTCCGGGTGGCTGCTTGCCCTCACCGGCGGCGGCACCGCGCAGGCCGGCCAGGTGCAGGTGGCCGTGGCCGCCAACTTTGCTGCGCCCATGGCGCGCATCGGCCAGGCCTTCACCGCCGCCACCGGCCACACACTGAAAGTGTCGTCGGGGGCCACGGGCAAGTTCTATGCGCAGATCGTCGCCGGGGCGCCCTTCGAGGTGCTGCTTGCTGCCGACGACGTGACACCGAAGAAGCTGGCCGACGAAGGCCATGCCGTGGCCGCCAGCCGCTTCACCTATGCCACGGGCCGGCTGGTGCTGTGGAGCGCGAGGCCGGGTTTCGTGGACGGGCAGGGCGCGGTGCTGGCCTCGGGCCGCTTTGCCCACCTGGCCATCGCCAACCCGAAGGTCGCGCCCTATGGCCGCGCCGCGATGGAGGTGCTGCGCGCGCGCGGACTGGCCGATGTGCTGGCGCCGAAGCTCGTCACCGGCGAAAGCATCGCGCAGACGTTCCATTTCGTCGCCACCGGCAATGCCGAACTGGGCTTCGTGGCCCTGTCGCAGGTGCAGGTGCAGGTGCAGGTGCCGGGCAAGGCAGTGGCCGGTTCGTACTGGTTCGTGCCGGCGGCGCTGCATGCGCCGATCCTGCAGGACGCGGTGCTGCTCAAGGCCGGCGAACACAACCCCGCGGCCGTGGCGCTGCTGGCCTTTCTGCACAGCGCAGCGGCGCGCGACCTCATCCGCGCGTTTGGCTACGGGCCATGACTGCAGCCGACTGGAGCGCTGTGCGCCTGACCGCCCAGCTGGCGGGCTTGAGCACGCTGCTGCTGCTGATCGTCGGCACGCCGCTGGCCTGGGGGTTGTCGCGCACGCGTTCGCGCTTCAAGCCGCTGTGGGCGGCGCTGGTGGCCATGCCGCTGGTGCTGCCGCCCACGGTGATCGGCTTTTACCTGCTGCTGCTGATGGGCCCGCACGGGCCGGTGGGGCAGCTGACGCAGGCCCTCGGACTGGGCCGCCTGCCCTTCAGCTTTGCCGGGCTGGTGGTGGCCTCGGTGATCTATTCGCTGCCCTTCGTGGTGCAGCCGCTGCAGCAGGCTTTCGAGGCCATCCCCGAGCGCACGCTGGAGGCCGCCGCCACGCTGCGCGCCGCCCCGTGGGACCGCTTCTTCAGCGTGGCGCTGCCGCTGGCCCGGCCGGGCCTGGTGACGGCCAGCGTGCTGGGCTTCGCGCACACCGTGGGTGAGTTCGGCGTGGTGCTGATGATCGGCGGCAACATCCCGGACAAGACGCGTGTGCTGTCGGTGGCGCTGTACGACCATGTCGAGGCGATGGAATTTGCCGCGGCGCACCGGCTGGCCGCCGGCATGGTGATCTTTGCACTGGTGGTGCTGGTGACGCTGTATGCGGTGAACCGGCCGCGCATGCCGCGGCGCGAGGCGCTGCCGTGATCGAAGCCCGGCTGCATCTGCGGCGTGAGGCCTTCGTGCTCGACGTCGAATTGGCGTTGCCGTCGCGCGGCGTCAGCGCGCTCTTCGGCCCGTCGGGCTGCGGCAAGACCAGCGTGCTGCGCGCGCTGGCCGGGCTGGAGCCGGCGGCCGGCCGCGTCGCGCTGGACGGCCTGGTCTGGCAGGACGACGCCGCGCGCTGCTTCTTGCCCACGCACCGCCGCGAGTTGGGCTACGTGATCCAGGACGCACCGCTGTTCCCGCACCTGGACGTGCGCCGCAACCTCGACTACGGCCGCCAGCGCATCGCGCCGCCGCAGCGGCGCATCGCACTCGAGCAGGCGATCGAGCTGCTCGGCATCGGCCACCTGATGGCGCGTCGCACCGACACCCTGTCGGGCGGCGAGCGCCAGCGCGTGGCCATCGCGCGCGCGCTGGCCACCAGCCCGGCGCTGCTGCTGATGGACGAGCCGCTGGCCGCGCTGGACGCAGCGCGCAAGGCCGAGGTGCTGCCCTACCTGAAGCGGCTGCACCAGGACCTGGCGGTGCCGGTGGTCTATGTCAGCCACGCGCTGGACGAGGTGGCGCAGCTGGCCGACCACCTGGTGCTGATGGCGCAAGGGCGCGTGGTCGCCGCCGGGCCGCTGGCCGACATGCTGGCGCGGCTGGACCTGCCCACCGCGCGCGGCGAAAGCGCCGGCGTGGTGCTCGACGGCGTGGTCGCCGAACGCGACGCGCACTGGCAACTGACTCGGCTGGAGCTGGGCCATGCCGACGGCAGCCTGTGGACGCGCGACCAGGGCCATGCCGTGGGCAGCCGCGTGCGCGTGCGCGTGCTGGCTCGCGACGTGAGCCTGGCGCATGCGCCCCTGTCCGGCAGCAGCATCGGCAACCAGTGGCCGGCCACGGTGGAGGCCATCGCCGACGACGAGCACCCCGCGCTGGCGCTGGTGCGCGTGCGCATGGGTGCGCTGCCACTGGTGGCGCGGCTGACGCGGCGCTCGGCGCATGCGCTGGCCCTGCAGCCCGGGCAGGCGGTGTGGGCGCAGGTGAAGACCGTGGCGCTGATGACATGAAGGCCGCGGCCGATGGCGCCTTGCTGAGTGCCGAGCTGCGCCTGGCGGGCCGGCTCGACGCGCGCTTCTTCGCGCTGCTCGACGCGCTGCAGCGCACCGGCTCGATCAACCGCGCCGCCGCCACCGCGGGCCTGAGCTACAAGGGAGCTTGGCTGCTGCTGGAAAGCGCCTGCAACCTGGCCAACGAGCCACTGCTCGAAACCGCCACCGGCGGGGCCGGTGGCGGCGGCACGCAACTGACCGACGCCGCGCGCGGCCTGCTCGAGGCCTGGCACGCGCTGCAATCCGAACACCGCGAGTTTCTGCGCGCGCAGGAACAACGCCTGGCCCAGCACCCGGCCCTGCAGGGCCTGCTCAGGAGAATGTCGATGAAGACCAGCGCCCGCAACCAGTTCGCCGGCACGGTGAGCGCCCTGCACGTCGGCCCGGTGTCGGCCGAGGTGACGATCGCGCTGAAGAGCGGCGACAGCATCACCGCCACGCTGACCAGCGCCGCCGCCAAACGCCTGAAGCTGAAGAAGGGCAAGGAGGCGCTGGCGCTGATCAAGGCCTCGGCGGTGGTGCTGGTGAGTGACTTTGCCGGCTGGCAGCTGTCGGCACGCAACCAGCTGGCCGGCACCGTGTCGCGCATCGACAAGGGCGCGGTGTCCTCGCTGGTGGTGCTGACGCTGCCTGGCGGCGCAGCCATCACCGCCACCCTCACCCACGAAGGCCTGGACGCGCTCGGCCTGAAGGTCGGCGCGCCCGCCACCGCGGTCTTCAAGGCCTATGCCGTGATGCTGGCGACGCAGAGCTGATGCGAGTTCGCCATCATGAAGTGCAGTCAAGGACCACGAGCACGGCCACCCGGCTGCCGGACAGCGGGTGCAAAGGGTTGAAGCGAATGTCCGCAATGGCGTCGCCCGGCGCTCACGCCGGGCACTGCTATCGTGGTGCGAAGCCAAGCTGCGGTCGAGTGGCCGAACCATGTGGCCGAACCATGTCCGAAGACAACCAGATCCTCGTTCCCGACTCGTTCGTCGCGCTGTTCATCGCCCCGGGTGCCTACAAGCCACGCGAGACGCGCCAGCACATCAGCGCGCGCTACGAGCTGTGCGAGGACATGGCGCAGATGCTCACCGAACATGCGCAGCGCAAGCGCTTCGAGCTCGGCGTGAGCGAAGACGTCGTGCTGCAGCGCATCCACCGCGGCCTGCGGGTGCAGGCGTCGGGGGTCGATGAACACGAAGCGGGCTGGGTGACGCGCCGCTTGGCCGAGCTGCTGGACTGGCCGATGCCGGCGCTGCCTGACGAGGCCTAAGCGCGTTGCGCCAGGGCGAGGGCAGGCGACGCGGGCTCACCGGCTGCCGGCACATCTCGTCGCATGGCTGTGGCCAGTATCGATACCCGACAAACCAGGTCTGCGCATCGACATGCCACGCCAATGGCGCATCATGCGCCGTCTCAACCCTAAACCCGAAGGCCGCTTGTGCTGCAACTCCGCCCCCTCGACCCACTGGTGCCGATCGCCCGGCAACTCGGCGAAACCCTTTCCCCCGTGGTATTGATCAATGTCTTCAGCGTCGACGCAAAGGAGGCTGATGCCTTGCTCGAGGCCTGGGAGCGCGACGCCAATTGGATGAAGCAGCAGCCTGGCTACATCTCGACTCAGCTGCACCGCGGTATTGCCGGCAGTTGTGTGTTCCTTAACTACGCAGTCTGGGAATCGGTAGCCCATTTTCGCCAGGCCTTCACGCACCCGGACTTCGCCAGCGCCCTGGCCGCCTATCCGTCAAGCGCCGTGGCCGCACCGCACCTGTTCGAAAAGGTCGCTGTGGCCAACCTTTGCACCGACTGAAGCACTTGCACCGACCGGGCATGCGGTGGGGGATGCCGTCATCGCTTCCATGAAGTTGCGTGAGATATCCGGGCCAGGCCCGGGCTACGCCGGCACGCCGAGCGCAGCGAAGTGCACGATCCACTCGCGCGACGGATCACTGGCCACCAGCCGCGCGGCCTCGTCGTCGTAGAACGCACCCACGGCACACACGCCCAGGCCGCGCGCGCCGGCCTCGAGGTAGATGCGCTCGCCCACGCAGCCGGCGTGCAGCAGCGCGTGGCGATAGGCGCGTGCCGGGCCCACCGGGTCGGTGCGCAGGGCGGCCAGGTCGATGGCCAGCACGAACACCACCGCGGCGTCGCCGATCACGTCCTGCGAAAGTGCTACGGCGCGTGCCTCTTCGCGCAGCACCAGGTTGGCACGCAGCGGGCGCAGCGCATGCTCCAGCGGCTCGTAGCGGTAAGCGCCCGGTGGAAGACCAACGACCGCGTTGACCACCAGGTCGATGTGCAGGGTCTGCGGCTGCAGCAGCATGGGCGTGGCGGCCATGGCCGCCAACACGCCGGACAAGGCCCCAAGCGTCAGCGGTGTGTTCGCATAGCGCCGCAGCGAACGCCGCGCGGCGATGCGTGCGAGCATGTTCTCGCCGGTCGGCGCCTCCTGGGGCAGCGGCAGCAGCGCCGGCGCGGCTGCGGCCGTGGGCGGTGGCGGCGGTGCGGCCGGTGTGTCCTGCGGCTGCGCCGCGCGCAGCGAGGTGGCGGCATGCATGGCGCCCGTCACACCCAGCCGCGAGTCGAGCTCGCGCGGCGGCGGCGGGATCAGCCAGCCCGCGGCGGGCACGGTGCTCGTGCCGGCGATGCCAGCCAGGCCTGATGCCGCCGGCGGGCCCAGCGGTGCAGGCCGCAACGCCAGCAGGGCGAGCACGCCTTCTTCGGCTTCGTCCAGCTGCAGTGTGGCGGCGCAGCGCGCCTCGTCGAAGCGCTTGACGAAGTGGGTTTGCGCCGCGGCCGCTTGCGCCGCCACATAAAGGTTCTCCAGTGCATGGCCCAGGTCGGCCAGCACATAGCGGTAGGTGCGGTCGCGGTACTTGTGGCCGGAGCGGCGGAACACCGCGGTGGCGACGACCAGCGCCGCCGCGTCGGCCAGTGCCGGCTCGCCGGGCGCCCCGAACAGGGCATCCGGGAGGGATCGCTCGTCGAGCTGCTCCAGCGCATGGCCAAACGCGTCATAGTGCCAAAGCCCGGGTGCGATGCCCGCCACGGCGCGCACGGCCACGTACAGCTCGGTCGAGAACAGCGCGCCCGAGGAAGGCGAGGTGCGCAGCTTCAATGGGCCGCGGGTTTCGCTGACACCGGCCGTGTGCCACAGCACCGCCGCCAGCGCGACCCCGTCGAAGGCCTTGCCTGGCGCCGTGCCCGGTGCGGGCAGCTCGATGCGCAGCGCCTTCGGGTAGCGCTTGAAGGGCACGGGCGGCTGGCCCCAATCCACGCCGGGCGCGCGCAGCACGGCGGCGGTGCGTGATTGCGAAGAGAAGGCGTGGTAACGCTCGACCAGTGTGAACGCCGTGCTTCGGCCTGCCGCGTCGGCAGGCAGCGCGGCGGCATCGGGCGCCGGCCATTGCACCTGCAGATCGCTGCGGCCATGGCGCAGGCCGAGGAAGTAGGCCGCGCCGCCGGCCATCAGCACGCCGAGCAGGCCGATGGCCCCGCGCCGTGTGCCCACGATCGGCGTGGCGGCGCGCGGCGTTGCGGCCGTGCGCCAGCGCGTCAGCCAGCGCCACACGATCGGCCAGTTGAACACCAGGTGCAGCGCCAGCAGCAGCACGGTGGCGTAACCGAAAAGATAGTGCCAGTCGAAGACCGGCAGTTGCTGGTTGGCGACCCAGAAAATGCCCAGCCCGGCCGTGGTGGCCACATAGGCCAGCAGCAGCAGGCTCGAGCCCACGTTCAGCGCATGCCGCGAGGGCAGGCGCCGGCGTGATGCCAGCCAGGCCAGCCATGCCGCCGCCGCCAGCAGCGGCAAGGCGACCCAGAGCATCTTGGACATACCGCTTCGTGCTCGAACTGCAGATCCCCGGAGTTTGCCGGGTTTTGGCCTCGGCACGACGGCAGCCACCGCGCAGCCCCGTGCGCAGCACTGCGGCAGGGTGGTGGCTGCACTGCTACGATGGCCCAGGACAATGGCCTTGGAGGCTGCGATTGAAGATCGACTTTGTGTCCGACGTTGCCTGCCCGTGGTGTGCGGTGGGCCTGTACGCGCTGGAAGAAGCGCTGCGCCGCATCGGCCCTGGGCTGTCGGTGGAACTGCACTTCCAGCCCTTCGAGCTGAACCCGCAGATGCCCCCCGAGGGTGAAGACACCCTGGAGCACCTGACGCGCAAGTACGGCGCATCGCCGACCCAATTGGCACAAACGCGCGAGAACCTGCGCCAGCGCGGCGCCGAACTCGGCTTCATCTTCGGCGAGCGCCCGCGCGTGTGGAACACCTTCGACGCGCATCGCCTGCTGTACTGGGCCGGCCTGGAAGGGCGGCAAAGTGAACTCAAGCACGCGCTGCTCAGCGCCTATCACACGCATGCGCAGAACCCCAGTGCGAGGGAGGTGCTGCTGCAGCTGTGTGCCGACGTCGGCCTGGATGTCGAACGCGCGCGTGCCATCCTGGCCAGCGACGAGTATGCCGAGGCGGTGCGCGAGCGTGAGCGCTACTACCAGGCGCAGGGCATCCACGCGGTGCCTTCGGTGATCATCGACGGCCGTCACATGATCCAGGGCGGCCAGCCGCCCGAAGCCTTCGAGCGGGCGCTGCGGCAGCTGGCCGCGTCGAACTGAGTGCCGCCCGGCCACGTGGTGCAGGGTTCGCCCTCGCCAAGGGCAGCGGTGGATCGCGGCGCAAAGCGGCGCTTGGTAGCCGCACTCAGTGCGGATCTTCGCTTCAACACTTTGCGCCCGCTGGCCGTCAATGGGGCGGCCAACTCCGTTCAGCCAAATTCTTATTCACTGCGTTGACCACCCCATTGCCGGCCGGGCTCGTTGGGCTCCACCGCCCCTGAAAGGCATCGCTGCGTGAGTGCAGGGGTTTTCTCGGGCTGCCGATGACCTGCGGCTTTGCGGGCTACGCGGTGGGGTTCGATAGCCAGAGAACAGGAAGGCGCGTGTCGAGCGCTGCATCTGTGCGGCCTCGAAAGAACCAATGCCCGGGCCGGTATTGGGGTGGCCAACGCAGTGAATCGGCACTCATCTCAACGGAGTTGGCCACCCCGATGCCGGCCAGCGAGCGCCACCGGTCCAGCGCATGCGCGATGACGCGTGCCGCTTCTTCGGCCGTCAGGCTGGCCGGCCAATCGCCTGTCTGCCATGAACTGCGCGCAGGCGTGCGGCGGCAATGCCCCCACGCAGGGCTTCACGAGTTGGGGCCGATGCGCCTGATTCGCTGTAAGAAAGCGAGAATCGCGTGCGACCGACCGCAGTCGGTGCCATCTCGGCCGACCGTTCCACTTCAGGAGCAGATCTTCATGAACCATCGCCTCATCGTCAGTTCGGCACTCGCGTCGGCCATGGCACTCGGCCTGGTGGGCCAGGCCGCCGCGCAGGCCAAAGAGAAGGAAAAGTGCTACGGCATCGCCAAGGCGGGCCAGAACGACTGCGGCAACCTGGCCGGTACACACAGTTGCGCCGGCCAGAGCAAGGTCGACTACGACCCGGGCGAATGGAAGTACGTCGCCAAGGGCACCTGCAAGGACATGAAGGGCATGACGGCCGAAGAGGCCAAGCCGAAGACGAAGGGCTAGCCACGTGCCAAGCCCGCGTTTCGACCCGCGTGCGACGGGCGTTCCGAGCGTCGGCATCGGCCTGCGCCAGCCGCACTACGAGATGCTGCTGCGCGAGCGGCCGCGACTCGGTTTTGTCGAGGTGCATTCCGAGAACTTCTTCGCCGATGGCGGCGCCGCGCTGGCGGTGCTGCACGCGGCGCGCCGCCACTATCCGGTCAGCCTGCACGGCGTGGGCCTGTCGCTGGGCGCGGCCGCTGGCGTGGATGCCTGGCACCTGGAGCGGCTGGCCCGGCTGGTGCAGCGCATCGAGCCGCTGCACGTGAGCGACCATGCCTGCTTTGCTCGTGCGCCCCGCCGTGCAGGCGCCGCGCCGGTGCATGCCAACGACCTGTTGCCGGTGGCCTTCACCGATGCCGCGCTGGACATCCTGGCGGCCAACGTGCAGCAGGTGCAGGAGCGGCTGCAGCGGCCGATCCTGGTGGAAAACCTGTCGGCCTACCTGCGCTGGGCCGACGACCGCATCGCCGAGCCCGAGTTCTTCAACCAGTTGGCGCGGCGCACCGGTTGCGGCCTGCTGCTCGACCTGAACAACCTGGTCGTCAACGCCCTCAACGACGGCGTGGAGGCGGTGGCCGCGGCCTGCCGCTGGGTCGATGCGATCGAGCCCGCGGCCGTGGGCGAGATCCACCTCGCCGGTTATCACGATGCCGGCGACATCGTCATCGACGACCACGGCAGCCGCGTGCGCCCGGGCGTATGGCAGGTGTACCGGCATGCGCTGCGGCAGCTCGGCGCAAGGCCCACGTTGATCGAGTGGGACACCGAGCTGCCCGCGTTCGAGGTGCTGCTCGGCGAGGCAGCGCTGGCCGAGCCCTGGCTGGCCGAAGCGTGCGAGGCGGTCGCCGCGTGAGCGACACCGCGCTGCGCAAGGAGGCGCTGCGCCAGCAGATGCTGCTGCGTGCGCTGTGGCGCGACGCGCGGCCCGGCGTCGTCGCGGGCTGGCTGCGCGATGCACCGGCGCGTGCCACGCGCGGCCTGCAGGCTTACCGTGCGCATGCCGGTGCGCTGGCAGAGCGTGCGCTGGCGGCGGCCTTCCCCACCGTGGTGCAACTCGTCGGTGACGAGTCCTTTGGCGCGATGGCGCGCGCGCTGTGGTTTGCCGCGCCACCCGAGCGCGGCGACATGGCGCAGTGGGGCCAGGCGCTGCCGGCCTTCATCGCCGCCGCGCCGCAGCTGGCCGAGGAGCCTTATCTCGCCGATGTCGCACGGCTCGATTGGGCGGTGCATCGCGCCGAGCAGGCGGCAGACCGTGCCCCTGAAGTAGCCGACCTGCACAGCCTGGCCGATACCGAGCCGGCCGGGCTGATGCTGCACCTCGACGCCGCGCTGACACTGATTGCCTCAGCCCATCCGGTGGTCACGATCTGGCAGGCCCATCGACACAGCGGCGCCGAACGTTTCGATGCGGTGCGCGAGGCCTTTGCCCGGGGCGCGGGCGAACAGGCGTTGGTCTGGCGCGATGGCTACAAGGCGCAGGTCACGGTCGTCGCCGAGGCCACGGGCGGCTTCATGCAAGCCTTGCTCGACGGCCATTCGCTTGCTCACGCCTTGGACTCGGCCGGCGCCGGCTTCGACTTCGAGGCCTGGTTGCGGGGCGCACTGCAGCAGGGTTGGCTGGGTTCGGTCGAGCTTGGGCACGCCCATCGCAACGCGCATCCGGCATGAGGCCTGGGCTGCCCGTGGCGCCGCGCGGCGCCACCTTCGCATCGCATCATGCGCCGCGCGGCGCCACCCTTGCATCGCATGCGCCGCGCGGCACCACCTTCGCATCGCATGCGCCGCGCAGCTGGCGGCCGTGCGGGTGACGCGCGATGCCCAGGATGTGCCGGCGCTTGCACGGGTCATCGAGTTGCCACCGCTGGCCGGCCGGGGCCGACCCGGGCCGAGATGATTGACCGCGCTGCGACCGTGCTGCTCAAGCCGGGGCTGCAATGGCTGGGGCGCGGCGTGGTGCGCCTGGGCATCGGCGCCGACGCCGTCACCCTGTTTGGATTCGGCCTGGGCCTCGCGGCGGCGGCGGCCATTGCCGTCGGCGAGCCGCTTGCCGGCCTGGCGTTGCTGCTGGCCAGCCGCCTGATGGACGGGCTGGACGGCGCCGTGGCGCGGCTGACACAGCCCACCGACCGCGGCGCCTTCCTCGACATCACGCTGGATTTCCTGTTCTACGCCAGCATTCCGCTGGCCTTTGCGCTGGCCGACCCCAGCGCCAATGCCTTGCCGGCCGCGGTATTGCTGGGCGCCTTCATCGGCACGGGCTCGAGCTTCCTGGCCTTTGCGCTGCTGGCCGAACGGCGCGGCCTGAAGAGCAAGGACTACCCGCAAAAAGGCATCTACTATCTGGGCGGCCTGACCGAAGCCGGCGAGACCCTGCTGTGCTTCGCGCTGATGTGCCTGTGGCCCACGCACTTTGCGTGGTGGGCCTATTGTTTTGCGGCGCTGTGCGCCGTCACCATCGTCACCCGGCTGCTCGTCGGCTGGCACGCCTTGCGGCTGTAAGGTGTCGTCGCCGGCGCCGACCACAGGGCACGGGAGAAGCGAGCCATGAACAAGAAAAAGCTGTTGCTGCTGGGCGTGCTGCTGGCGCTGGTGGTGGCCTTCTTTGCGCTCGACCTGGGGCGCTTCTTCAGCCTGGACTACATCAAGAACGCGCGCGGCGAGTTCGCGGCGCTGTACCAGGCGCAGCCGGCGCTGGTGCTGGGCGGGTTCTTCGCCGCGTACGTGGCGGTGACGGCGCTGTCGCTGCCGGGCGCGGCCATCATGACGCTGCTCGCCGGTGCGGTGTTCGGGCTGCTCGTCGGCACGGTGCTGGTGTCCTTCGCCTCGAGCCTGGGTGCCACGCTGGCCATGCTGGTCTCGCGCTACGTGCTGCGCGACAGCGTGAAGTCGAAGTTCGGCGCGCGGCTGGACGACATCGACCGGGGCATCGAGCGCGAAGGCACGTTCTACCTGTTCACGCTGCGCCTGGTGCCGGTGTTCCCGTTCTTCGTCATCAACCTGCTGATGGGCC
Organism: Rubrivivax sp.; assembly: GCA_035633375.1. Classification (GTDB taxonomy): domain Bacteria; phylum Pseudomonadota; class Gammaproteobacteria; order Burkholderiales; family Burkholderiaceae_C; genus Rubrivivax. The sequence continues at coordinate 1,647 of DASQFA010000811.1, read as the reverse complement.
TGACCAGGATGAAGGCCACCACCTTCTACTGGGTCAGCCAGCTCGGCATGTTCGCCGGCACGCTGGTGTACGTGAACGCGGGCACGCAGCTGGCGCAGATCAGCTCGCTGCAGGGCATCCTGTCGCCGGGGCTGATCGGCTCGTTCGTGCTGCTGGGCGTGTTTCCGCTGGTCGCGAAGAAAATCGTCGACGCCGTCAAGGGCCGCAAGGTCTACGCCAAGTGGGCTGCGCACAAGCCGAAGCGCTTCGACCGCAACATGGTGGTCATCGGTGCCGGTGCGGCCGGCCTGGTGACGAGCTACATCGCCGCCGCGGTGAAGGCCAAGGTGACGCTGGTGGAGAGCCACAAGATGGGCGGCGACTGCCTGAACTACGGCTGCGTGCCGAGCAAGGCGCTGATCAAGACCGCGACGCTCGCGCGCCAGATGCGCCATAGCGCCGACTACGGCATCGCCTCGGCCGGGTACAAGCTCGATTTTGCGCAGGTGATGGAGCGCGTGGCGCGGGTGATAAAGGACATCGAGCCGCACGACTCGGTCGAGCGCTATACCGGCCTGGGCGTGGACGTGGTCGAGGGCACGGCGACGATCATCGACCCCTGGCGCGTGAAGATCGTGCGCGCGAATCAGGTCGATGGGGGCGGCGAGCAGACGCTGAGCACGCGATGCATCGTCATCGCCACCGGCGCGCGCCCCTTCGTGCCGCCGCTGCCCGGGCTGGACGAAGTGGGCTACCTGACCAGCGACACGCTGTGGGGCCTGCGCGAGCTGCCGCCACGGCTGGTGGTGCTGGGCGGCGGGCCGATCGGCTGCGAGCTGGCTCAAGCGTTTGCAAGGCTGGGCTCGGCGGTGACGCAGGTGGAGATGGCGCCGCGCATCATGCTGCGCGAGGACGAGGACGTTTCGGCCTACGCGCGCAAGGCGCTCGAGGCCGACGGCGTGGTCGTGCTCACCAGCCACAAGGCGCTGCGCTGCGAGAAGATCGGCGACGACAAGTTCATCATCGTCGAGGCCGGCGGCGAGGAAAATCGCATCGCCTTCGACGTGCTGCTGTGCGCCGTGGGCCGCGTGGCACGGCTGCAGGGCTTCGGCCTGGAGGAGTTGGGTATCCCGGTGAACCGCACCGTGCAGGTCAACGAATATCTGGAAACGAACTACCCCAACATCCTGGCCGCGGGCGACGTGGCCGGGCCGTTCCAGTTCACCCATGCCGCCGCGCACCAGGCATGGTTTGCCGCGGTGAACGGGCTGTTCGGCACTTTCAAGAAGTTCAAGGCGGACTATTCCGTGCTGCCTTGGTGCACCTTCATCGACCCCGAGGTCGCGCGTGTCGGCCTGAACGAGCAGGAAGCGAAGGAAAAGGGCGTGGCCTTTGAAGTCACGCGCTACGGCATCGACGACCTCGACCGCGCCATCGCCGACAGTGCTGCGCACGGCTGGGTGAAGGTGCTGACCGTGCCGGGCAAGGACAAGATCCTCGGCGTGACCATCGTCGGCGTGCATGCCGGCGACCTGCTGGCCGAATACGTGCTGGCCATGAAACACGGCCTGGGCCTGAACAAGATCCTCGGCACGATCCACACCTACCCGACGCTGGCCGAGGCCAACAAGTACGCTGCCGGTGAATGGAAGCGCGCGCACCAGCCTG
>DASQFA010000810.1:0-2067 GCA_035633375.1 Rubrivivax sp. | reverse complement strand
CTTCTTCGGCAAGTTTCCCGAGCTCGCCACCCGGAACATTTCGATACGATTGCTGCTTGCAATGTGCGTTTTGCACATTTACACTCGAAGCATGCGAGCGCCTTCCAATGAACCGCCGATTCGGCCACCTGCTATTGCTTCAAGTTCCGACGCCGACGCCTTGGCGCAGGCGATCAACGCACTGCTTGTGCCGCTTGCACAACTGGCTGTTGCCAAGGGAATGCCCTGTGCCGTTGTCGAGGGGCTGCTGCGACAGGCCTTCGTGACCGCGGCGCGCAACGCGCACCCGAATCTGCCGCCTCACCGCATAGTCAGCCGCATCGCCACGGCGACCGGCCTGAACCGCCGGGAGGTCACGCGCCTGACCCAGGCCGTGGATGCACCCGTACGCCGCGGCCCGTTGTCCGCGGAAGTATTTGCGCGGTGGGCCAGCGACTCCCAGTATCGCGATGCCGGTGGCCGGCCGCTCAAACTGCCGCGCCAGGGCAAAGCACCCAGCTTCGAGACGCTGGCGCAGTCGGTGACTCGCGATGTGCACCCGCGCAGCCTGCTTGACGAGTTGGTCCGTCTGGGCCTGGCAGCCACCGACCCGGCCCATGACACCTTGGAGCTGGTCCACGATGCGTTCGTGCCCCGCGGCGACACCGAGCGCATGCTCGGCTTCGTGGGCCACAACGTGGGCGATCATCTCGGTGCCGCAGTGGCCAACGTGCTCGCCGACGGGCGCCAGCACTTCGAACAGGCGGTGTTCGCCGACGAACTGTCGGCGCAATCGATCGAGTCCATGCGTGAACCGATCGCCGCCCAGTGGCGGGCGATTCAGGCCACGCTGGTGCCGCAGCTCGAGAAACTGATCGACGCCGACCGCACTGCCGGTCGACCACAGGACCAGCGCCTGCGCGTGGGCCTGTTCAGCTACAGCGAACGCATGCCGCAGCCCGCCAACCCGGCTGCGGCAACCGATACCCCGGTGGGCCCGGCCACCGATCTTCCACGATCCGAACATTCCACAGGAGCACGCTCATGACACCCCACACCCACACGGCTGCCTGTACGCAAGTCAGAGCCGGTATCTGGCGTCTGCTGGCTGGGGGACTGGCGCTCGCCACGGCTGCCTTGGTGGGCGCATGCGGCGGTGGCGGCGACGTCGCCGGCGTGGGCACCGGCGGGACCGGCTCGTTCAGCGTCGGCACGGTGACTGGCTTCGGCTCGGTGTTCGTCAACGGCGTCCGCTACGAGGACAACGGCGCGCGACTGGTCGACGACGACGGCACGGTCAAGGTGCTCGGCGCCGACGACAACCCCTTGAAGGTCGGCATGGCGGTTGAAGTGACCGGCAGCGTCGACGACAGCGGCACCGTGCGCAGCGCGACGCAGATCGCCTACGGTGCCGAGATCAAGGGGCCGGTGACTGCGGTCGATGCGACCGCGGGAACCTTCACCGTGTTCGGCATCACGGTGCGCACCACCACCACGACCGTCTATGACAACTTCGGTGGCGTGGCCACGCTGGCAACGGGCAACGTGGTCGAAGTGCATGGTCAGCCCGACACCAACGGCCGCATCGTCGCAACCTACGTCGAGCGCGAAGCCACCAGCGTGGCGGCGTTCGTGGCTGGCGACGGCGAGTACCGGCTGCGCGGTGCGGTGGCCAGCCTCAGTGGGTCGAGCCCGGCCTACGCCTTCACGCTGCGCGGCGTCGCGATCCGCACCAACGCAAGCACCGAATTCGACGGCGCGCCGGCCAACGGCGTCTCGGTCAGCGTCCGGCTGGATCCGACGCAGCAGGGTGACGGCAGCTACTTGGCCGAGCGGCTGAAGGTGCGCAGCGCGAACTATGGCGATTCGTCGGCGGCGGGCGAAGGCGAAGTCGAGGGCTACGTCAGCGATTTCACCAGCGCCGCCAGTGCCTTCCGGGTCGCCGGGTACGCGGTGCGGCTGGGCGCGGGCGTGGCTTACGAGGATGGCGTCGCCGCCGACCTGAAGGACGGCATCCGCGTCGAGACCAAGGGCAACATCGACAACGGCGTGCTGGTGGTGACGAAGCTCGAGTTCAAGTCGCGTGAC
>DASQFA010000809.1:0-2586 GCA_035633375.1 Rubrivivax sp. | reverse complement strand
AGCCCAAGGCGTAGCATCAACAAACTTGGCGTCTGGCAGCTGCCCCTCAGCCTGACAGGCAAAGTTTTAGAGAATGAGGCTCGCAAGCAAAGCTTGCAGGCCGTAAAGAAAAAGCCTGCAAGCTCTCACTTGCAGGCCATGGGTATCCTGGGCCCGCGAGGGCCCTGATGACTTGACTTGGCATTCAGGCTGAAGGCAGCAGCACCGAATCGATGACGTGGATCACGCCATTGGTGCAGGCGATATCGGTCTGGACCACGTTGATTTCTCCGTTCAACTTTACGCCGCCCGTGGTGCTGATCTTCAGCAGCGCGCCGTTGACGGTGGCCGCGGTCTTGCCGTCCATCTTCATCACGTCAGCGGCCAGGACCTTACCCGCTACCACGTGGTAGGTAAGGATGGCCTTCAGCTTGGGGATGTCCTTCAGCAAGCCATCCACGGTGCCGACCGGCAACTTGGCAAACGCTTCGTCGCTGGGAGCGAACACTGTGAACGGGCCCGCGCCCTTGAGAGTGTCCACCAAGCCGGCGGCAGTGACCGCGGCAGCCAGAGTCTTGAAAGTACCCGCCGCGACGGCGGTGTCGATGATGTCGTGCATGTGAATTTCCTTGGATCGGTCGTCAACAAACCCTGGTCGGGATAGACGCAGGGCGACAGCGCGTGCGCTTCGATGAGTCGAGGTTCATCTTGTGAATCGGCTTGACTCGCACTCGCGCTGTGCCCGGAGGGTAGGCCTCTTCGACCACACATGGGCCAGCAAGGCTATTGCGATCTGTGCTGGGCATTGCGTGCTCTCGCGAATTGCACACGGTGCGCCCGTTCAGTACTCGAGCGCCGTCGCCTTGCCCTGGAACACGCGATAGCTGAATACCGTGTAGCCGACGATCACCGGCAGCACGACGCAGGCGCCGACGAAGATGATCCACAACGACTCGATGCTGCTCGCGGCCTGCCAGATGGTGAGCCGGTCGACCACCAACCACGGGAAGAGGCTGTAGGCCAGTCCGTAGAAGGCCAGCATCACGATGCCCACCGCGCCGGCGAAGGGCACCCAGTCGCCGTACGCATTGCCCAGCGCCAGGCGCGTCGGCAGGCGCCGCAACGAACGCTCGACGATGAAGAACAGCAGCAGTGTGGCCAGGGGCAGCGGTGCCAGCAGCACCACGTAGGGCAAAGTGAACCAGCGCTCGAAGATGGCCGGGCTTATGAGCGGCGTGGCCGCCGAGATCGCCACCACCCCCAAGGCCGTGAGCCGAAGGGACGCTCGTGCCCAACGTACCGCGGCGAGTTGCAACGCGCCCTCGGTCTTCATGATCAGCCAGCCGGCGCCCAGCAGCATGTAGGTGCCCAGCAGGCACACGGCGATCAACGCCGAGAACAGCGTGGCCCAGCCATCGCCGCGAAAACCGGTCACCCACTGACCGAGCATGTAGCCCTGCGCCAGGCTGGCCAGCACCGACCCCAGGTTGAATGCCAGGTTCCACAGGGCCTTGCGGTCGGCACCCGCCTTGGTGCGGAAGTCGAACGCCACGCCGCGCAGCGTCAGACCCACCAGCATCAGCGCCACCGGCAGGTACAGCGCGCCCAGGATCAGCCCGTGCGCCGGCGGAAAGGCCACCAGCAGGATGCCCACACCCAACACCAACCAGGTCTCGTTCGCGTCCCAGAACGGACCGATCGACGCGACCATGGTGTCCTTGTCGCGGTCGCCCGCGGTGCCCAGCAACGTGCCCACGCCGAGGTCGTAGCCGTCGAGGATGACGTAGGCCAGCATCGCCAAACCCATGATGGCGAGAAAGGCCAGCGGCAACCAGCCCCCTGGCGCCTGCAGTGCGACTTCGATTTCGTTCATGCCGAGGCCACACCCATGCGCGCGGATGCTGGCAAGGCGCCAGTGGCCGAACGCGACTCCTCCACGGCAGCGACCTTGCGCGCCAGACGGAAGACCGTCGCCACATAGGCCACCGTCAGCGCAAGGTACATGGCGATGTAGATCGCCAGCGTCAGCGCAATCGTGGGCGCCGGCACCGGCCCGGCGGCTTGGGCCGTGGTGAGCACGCCGTAGACCAGCCACGGTTGACGGCCGATTTCGGTGGTGTACCAGCCAGCGAGCACGGCCACCCAACCCGAAAACGCCATCGCGAGCAAGGCACCAGTCAGCAGCGGCGAAGGCTCGGGTCGGCGGCTGTTCGGGCGCAACTGCCACCACCCGATCCAGCTGACGGCCAGCATCAGCAGGCCGACACCGACCATCAGGCGGAAGGCGAAGAACACCGGCGCCACGGGCGGGTGCTGGCCGGCAAATTCATCCAGCCCTTTCACCTCTCCGTCGAGCTTGTGCGTCAGCACCAGCGAGGCGAGCTTGGGCACTTCAATCGCATAGCGGGTCTCGCGAGCCGCTTCATCGGGCAGGCCGAACAAGGTCATGGGCGCACCCTTCTGGGTTTGCCAGATGCCTTCCATGGCAGCGACTTTGGCCGGCTGGTGCTGCAGTGTGTTCAAGCCATGCAGGTCGCCGACCACGATCTGCAGCGGGATCAGCAGCGCCGCCAGCGTCACGCCGGTGCGCATCGTCAGCTTGACATC
>DASQFA010000808.1:0-2044 GCA_035633375.1 Rubrivivax sp. | reverse complement strand
CGCGCGCCCCCGCCAGGGGGCACCCGTCCACGGACCGGCAAAGCCGGATCCGTGACGTTCGCGCGATAGCCGGCCGCGCCGTGAACAACTGAGGAAGATCGAGATGACGTTGAAAACGCGAGACGGATCGGGCCTGGCGCTTTGGCGCGGCCTGCGCGCGGCGGCGCTGGCCGGGGTGGCCGTGCTGCTGGTGGCTTGCGGCGGCGACAGCGATTGCACATCACCGCCAGCCTTCGAAGGCGGGCCGGTCGGCGAGTGCATTGACGACGGTGGTGGTTCAGACACGCCTGTCGCTTCGAACTTGACCCTGGTGCTGAGCGCGAACAGCCTGCCCAACAACGGCACGGACACGATCACCGCCACCGCCACGGCGACTGGCAGGGGTGGCGTGACGCTGGCTGCGATTCCAGTCAGCTTCAGCGTGAACAACGACGCGCTGGCCACTGTCAGCGGCACGTCCACCGACGAGACGGGGGTCGTCACCGCGCAGATCGGCATCGGCGCAGATCGTGCCAACCGCCCCATCAGTGTCACGGCCACCAGCGGCGGCCTGACGCGCACCGAGACCTTCCAGGTGGTCGGCGCGACGCTGTCGGCGACGCCACTGCCGGCCGTCATCGCCCCCGGCGCGGCCGGCAAGGTCGACTTCCGGCTGGTGGACGTGAACTCCAACCCGATGAGTGCCCAGACCATCGTGGTCAACGGTGTCAATGGCGTCGAGCTCAGCGGCAGCACTGACAGCAACGGCAGCTACAGCTATGCCTACACGGCGCCGGCCACGGGTGGCAGCGTGGATATCCGCGCGACCGCTGGCGGTGTGTCCACGACTCAGACCGTGCTGGTGCAGTCCGGCACGGGCACGATTCCTTGTCCACCCGCTGGTCTTTGCCCCGGCGACGACCGAGCCGTGCAGTCGGGCTCGCTGTCTGCGTCGCCGAGCGTCGTGCCGGTGAACACGTCCACCACCAGCAACCGCTCGGAACTGCGCGCGCTGTTCGTGGGCGCCGGCAATGCGCCGGTGCAGAACGTACGCGTGCGCTTCGACCTGGCCGGCGACGCCAACAATATCGGCGGCAGTCTGACCTCGGGCACCAACGTCGTCTACAGCGACGTCAATGGCGTGGCGACCACCGCCTACGTACCGGGCAGCCGCTTCAGCCCGACCGATGGCCTGACGGTGCGTGCCTGCTGGTCGGCCAATGACTTCGCGGCCGGCACCTGCCCGAATGCCGCCACAGCAACACTGACCGTGGTTTCGGACGCCTTGTCGGTATCGATCTTTACCGACGCATTGATCGAGGTCGCGGCCCAGAGCTATGTCAAGACCTATACGGTTCAGGTGGTGGATTCGTCGGGCAGCGCGAAGGGCGGCGTGGAGATCTCGAAGTCGGTGGACATCCTTCGCTACTTCAAGGGCGAATGGGGAGTGTCTGGCGACAAATGGGTCAAGCAGCAGCGTGCGTCCTGCGACAGCGAGGACCTGAACCGCAACGGTGTGCGCGATGTCTACTCGAATGGCGCCGTCGAGGACGCGAACAGCACCGGCGAACTCGAACCGCGCAAGGCCGACGTCGCGATCAGCTTTGTCGGCTCGTCCAGCACCGACAGCAGCGGCCAGGTGAAGCTCAAGATCACCTATGGGCAGAACGTCGCGTCGTGGCTGGAGTTCAACATCCTGGTGGCCGCCTCCGGCGTGGCCGGCACCGAAGGCCGGACCAGTTACCAAAGTGTGCTGCCTGTCCTCGCCGACGCGGTCTCCGACCCCGACAAGGAGCCGGCCTTCCGTCTGGGGCCCTACGGCACTCAGGCCAGCCCAGTCGTACCGACGACCAATCCCACGGGCCAGACGGGACTGCTCTGCACCAACCCGAACTGATGTCGTGACCCTCACGCTGGTCGGCATGCCCGGCTGTGGCAAGTCCACGGTCGGGCGCCACCTGGCTCGGCACCTGGGCTTGCGGCTGGTCGACAGCGACCACGAGATCGAACGGCGCATCGGCATGCCGATCCGCAGCTGGTTCGAAACGCATGGCGAGGCCGCCTT
>DASQFA010000807.1:0-1949 GCA_035633375.1 Rubrivivax sp. | reverse complement strand
GCCTGCTGCACCGGCACGCCGTCGATCAGCACCTGCCCGGCCTGCACGTCGTAAAAGCGCAGCAGCAGTTGCAGCACGGTGCTCTTGCCAGCGCCGCTGGGCCCCACCAGGGCCACGGTTTCGCCGGCCTTCACGCTCAGGTTGAAGTCGTGCAGCGTGTCGTGCAGCGGCCGCGAGGGGTAATGGAAGCGCACGTTCACCAAGCGGCAGGTCGAGCCGCCGCGTGCCGCCGGCAAGGCCACCGGATGGGCCGGCTCGGCCACGGGCGAGCGCGCCGCCAGCAGTTCCATCAGCCGCTCGGTGGCGCCGGCAGCGCGCAGCAGGTCGCCGTAGACCTCGGACAGCACCGCCACGCTGCCCACCAGGATGATCACGAAGACGACGGTCTGGCCCAGGTGTCCGGCGCTGATGCTGCCGTGCATCACCGCCTGCGTGCCCTGGTACAGGCCCCACAGCAGCGCACCGAAGGTGGCGCTGATGATGAAGGCCACCAGGTACGAGCGCACCAGCGTGCGCTTGCGCGCCACCTCGAAGGCGTATTCGGTGGACAGCGCGAAACGCGCCGATTCGCGCTGCTCCTGGGTGTAGCTCTGCACGATCGGGATGGCGTTCAGCACCTCGGCGGCGATGGCGCTGGAATCGGCCACGCGGTCCTGGCTGGCGCGGCTTAAGCCGCGCACGCGCCGCCCGAAGTACAGGCTGGGCAGCACCACCAGCACCAGGATGCCCAGCACCTGCGTCATGACCCAGGGGTTGGTGACGACCAGCATGAGCAGCGCGCCCAGGCCCATGACGGTATTACGCAGGCCCATGCTCAAGGACGAGCCGACGACCGTCTGCACCAGCGTGGTGTCGGTGGTCAGCCGGCTCAGCACCTCGCCGGTCTGCGTGCTCTCGAAGAACTCCGGGCTTTGTTGCACCACATGCGCGTACACCGCGCTGCGCAGATCGGCGGTGATGCGTTCGCCCAGCCAGCTGACCATGTAGAAGCGCGCCGCCGAGAACACGCCCAGTGCCGCACCGACGGCGAAAAGCGCCAGGAAGTGCTCGCGCAGCGCCATCACGCGTGCGCCGGGGTCGGCGCTCACCAGCCCCTGGTCGATCAGTGATTTCAGGGCCAGCGGAAAGGCCAGCGTGCTCATCGCCGCCAGCACCAGGAAGAGCAACGCCAGCGCGATGCGCCCGCGATAGGGCCTCATGAACGGCAGCAGCCCGGACAGCGAGCGCGGCGACTTGGCCGCACCGCGGTTTTCTACTTGGGACATGGCCGCGAGTCTATGCGGCCGGGCCGGGCCCACGCTGACCGGCCCTTCGGCTGCCGTTACGGGCGAAAATCACACCGCCTGTCCATTCGATCCCGGCTTGCTCGGGCTTTGTGGTCGAATCAGGCAACTTGCGACATGATTCGTCCGATGTTCGATCCCGCCGCCGAACCCCGCTGGATGCGCCGCTGCACCGCGCTGGCACTGCGCCTGGGCTTCGTGCCGTCGCTGGCCGGGCTGAGCGCCGCGCTGGTGCTCGGGGTGCTGGGCCTGACCCAGGCTTCGCTGTGGCTCATGGATCAAGGTCCCCAGCCGCTGGCGTTGCCTGTGGCGGGCGCGCTGGCACTGCTGCTGGCGCCGTTTCTGGCGGCCTGGTTGCTGCGCCTGATGTTCCAGCTGGACGCGGCGCGCCAGCGCCACAGCGTGAGTGCCACGCAGGACGACTTGACCGGAGCGCACAACCGGCGCCACTTCATGCAGGTGGCCGAGCGTGAATGGGCGCGCTGCCGCCGCTATGCCGAAGACGGCGCGCTCTTGCTTATCGACGCCGACCAGTTCAAGAGCCTGAAAGGCAGCCACGGCCCGGCCTGCTGCGACGCGCTGCTGCGCGACATGACGCGGCTGGTGACGCAGTCGCTGCGCCAGCCGGATCTGCTGGCGCGCTACGGCGCCGAGGCGCTGATCGTG
>DASQFA010000806.1:0-4087 GCA_035633375.1 Rubrivivax sp. | reverse complement strand
ATCGATGGCCGTCGCGGTGGCGCGCCTGAAGCGCGAGACCACCAACCTGCGCGAGATTGCGCAGTGGCCCGGCTTCGACCGCGAACGCGCGATGCGGTTGCTGAACGGGCTGTACCTGCAGGCCGGGCTGATGGTCAGCCGCACGCATCCGGCCGCCGCCAACGCCGGCTGAGGTGGCGGTCGGCAGTAACGCCTTACTCGCCGGGGGGCTCGGGTCTTCGTAGGCGCCAGGCCCCGCGCAGGCGGGCCCTGAGGTCCGGTTCAGCCCTTGCCACAGAAGGCTCGGGCCTTCGCAGGCGCCAGGCCCCGCTTAGCGAGCGGCCAGCGCTTCCCAGCGCTCCAGGCCCTGCAGCAACTCGTCGTCGATCTGCGCATAGCGCGCCTGCAGCTCGGCCACGTGCTGCGGCTCTTCGGTGTAGAGCGCGGGGCTGGCCAGGCGCTCGGCCAGGCTGCGCTGTTCGGCTTCGAGCGCCTCGATGCGCGCCGGCAGCTCCTGCAGCTCGCGCTGCTCCTTGAAGCTCAGCTTGCGCGGCGCGGCCACAGCCGGCGACTTGGCCGCGGGCGGCGCTGCGGCCACTGGCGCTGCGCTGGTGCGCGGCCTGGCGGCGGCTGCGAGCTGGCGCGAGCGCTCGCGCTGCAGCTTCCAGTCTTCGTAGCCGCCTTCGTATTCGCGCCATCGGCCGGGTGATTCGTCGCCCTCCCAGGCGATGGTGCTGGTGACCACGTTGTCCAGGAAACGCCGGTCGTGACTGACCAGGAAGACCGTGCCGGCATAGCCCTGCAGCAGCTCTTCGAGCAGCTCGAGCGTGTCGATGTCCAGGTCGTTGGTCGGCTCGTCCATCACCAGCACATTGGCCGGCAGCGCGAACAGCCGCGCCAGCAGCACGCGGTTGCGCTCGCCGCCCGACAGCGTGCGCACCGGCGAGTTGGCACGCTCCGGCGCGAACAGGAAATCGTTCAGGTAGCTCATGACATGCTTGCGCTGGCCGTTGAACTCGACCCATTCGCTGCCCGGGCTGATGCTGTCGGCCAGCGTGGCGTCCAGGTCGAGGCGGCTGCGCATCTGGTCGAAGTAGGCCACCTCGAGCTTGCTGCCCTGGCGCACCGCGCCGCTGGTCGGCTGCAGCTCGCCCAGGATCAGCTTCAGCAGCGTGGTCTTGCCGGCGCCGTTGGGGCCGATCAGGCCGACCTTGTCGCCGCGCAGCAGGGTGGCGCTGAAATGGCTGACGATCGGCGTCGGGCCCGCACTTGCCGCCGGGCCGCCCCAAGGCAGGTGCGCGCCCCCCTGGGGGGCAGCCGCCGCAGGCGGCGTGGGGGTTGTGAGGTAGCTGAAGGACACGTCGCGCAACTCGGCCACGATCTTGCCGCTGGGCACGCCGGCATCGATCTCCAGCCGCACCTGGCCGAGCGCATCGCGCCGCGATTGGCGCGTCGCGCGCAGGCGCTGCAGCCGCTCGATGCGTGCCACGCTGCGCGTGCGCCGCGCCTCCACGCCCTTGCGCACCCACACCTCCTCTTGCGCCAGCAGCTTGTCGGCGCGCGCGTTGGCCAGCGCATCCGAGGCCAGTTGCTCCTCCTTCAGCCGCTCGTAGGCACTGAAGTTGCCCGGGTAGCTGCGCAGCAGGCCGCGGTCGAGCTCGACGATGCGCGTGCACACCGCGTCGAGAAAGGCGCGGTCGTGGGTGATGAGCATGACGCTGCCCTTGAAGCCCGTCAACAACTCCTCGAGCCAGGCAATCGAATCCAGATCCAGGTGGTTGGTGGGTTCGTCCAGCAGCAGCACTTCGGGCACCGCCACCAGCGCCTGCGCCAGCGCCACGCGCTTCTTCATGCCGCCGGACAGCGTGCCGATGTCGCGCGCGCCGTCCAGGTGCAACTGCGCCAGCGTGGTGTCGACGCGTTGCTCCCAGTTCCAGGCGTCCAGCGCTTCGATGCGTGTCTGCAGCGCATCCAGGTCGTCGCCCGGCGCGTGGGCTTCGTAGCGCTCGCGCAGCGCCTTGGCTTCGGCCACGCCCTGGCTGACGACCTCGAAGACGCTGTGCGCGGCGTCGAACAGCGGCTCCTGCGGCACGTAGCAGATGCGCAGGCCCTGCGTCAACTGCAGCAGCCCTTCGTCGAGCTTTTCCAGAGCGGCCAGGATCTTCAGCAGCGACGATTTGCCGGCACCGTTGCGGCCGATCAGGCCCAGCCTTTCGCCGGCCTCGAGCGAAAACGCCGCGCCGTCGAGCAGGGCCACGTGGCCGTAGGCCAGGTGGGCGTTGGACAGGGACAGGATGGCCATGATGGGCGCCGGCAGGCGCAAGGGCAGAGCAGGAGCAGCGATTATCGGCAAGCGCGGGGGCGCGGCGCTTCGCGGTCCGCCCGGCACCCACCCTCGCCGGGCTGGATCAGAAGCCGTTGTACGCCAGGCCGATGTAGGCGCGGGTGCGATCGTCGTGGGTCGCGCCGAGGCGCAGGAACCAGCGCTCGGCGGCGAGCAAGGCAAAGCGCAGGCCCAGGTTGTAGGCTTGGTACGAGGTCTCGCGGTAGTAGGACGCCTCCACAGCGAAGGGCTGCTGCTGAAAGCTGTACTGCGCGCCGGCGTACACCCCACCGCGAAAACTCGACGCCTGGATCAAGGCGTAGTAGGAGCCGTGCGGCGCCGGACCGATGAATTCGGTCTGCGCGCGCGCCGACACGGCCGCTTCTTCGTCGAAGTCGGCGCCGCCGCGGCTTCGGTAGTAGTTGGCGCCGACACCGACACCGACCAGCCATTGGTGCTCGCCGCCGACCAGCGACCAGCGCGGCATGATGCCGATGGCGACGGTCTGGCCGTCATTCCAGCGCGCCGCCGTCGCCGAAAGCAGTGCCGGCACGGCGGTCAATTCACTGTTGCGCAGCGCGCGCACCAGCACCAGGCTGGCATTGTCGGCCGAGACTTCGACCTGTGCGTAGTCCAGCCATTGCGCCGCTGCCAGCGTCGGTATCACGGCCGTCATGGCGGCAGTGACGCTGCGATGTAGTGCCAGGCTCAAGGCTTGCCTTCTTGCAAGGGTTTCGACGGACCGGGCCATGGCCCGCTTCAGACGAGGTCCACCGACTCGGGCATCGGCGCCACCGCCGGTGCGTTGAGGCGCGCCGGGGCGCGCGTGAGCACAGGCGCCGCAGCCGGCAGCGACGACGTCATGCGGTAGAGATACAAGGACGCGTCACGCCCGCACGGCAGCTCGGCCGCCTGCAAGCGCACGCGCCGGCTCGCCTGCGGCGTGCGGCGATAGACCTCGAGTTCCAGTTCCTGCTTCATCGGCAGCGCACGATAGCTGATGAGCAGCGTCTCGCCATCACCGGCCGAGACCAGGGCCGGCTCGCTCACCGCGGCGCCAGCGTTCGTGCTGCGCAGGCGAGCCGCGTTCCAGCGCAGCCTGGCCAGCGGGTGGGGCGTCGGGCCGGGCACGACGGCGCCGAGGACGCGGCTCATGGGGGTATGCACCTGGTCGGTATAGCCGTTCACCGCCCATTGAAGGTCCGAACCGAACAGGAAGCTTTCGAGCCGGTGGCGGTCTTCGGTGCCGGTGCTGAAGCTGCAGCCCATGGCCCGCGCGGCGCCGTCGCTGTCCGGCAGGACGACCAGGCTGCGCACTTCGGCAACCAGCGGCAATGCGCCGTCGGGCAGTTCGAGTTGCCCCTGCAGGCGCTCGCCCACGGCCAGCGAGGCCGGCAGTTCACCGTAGAAGCGCAGGCCGGTGTCCGACAGATCGTCCACCGTACCGCGCAGCGGCAGGCCGCTGGCCATGCGGAACTCGGCCGCCAGCGGCACCTTGAACCGGTAGCGCGAGCGGGTGTGGCCTTGCGTCACCGCGGTGAACGAGATCACCGCCAGCGCCAGCAGGCCATTGATCAGCGCCCAGACCGAGTTGGCAACCAGGCCATCCACAGGCAGCGAACTCATGCCAAGCAAAAGCAGCGCGACGGCCACCGGGATGGCGGTGAAGTTCAGCGCCATGACCACCCATTGAGGCGCCATGAAGCGCGCTGCCGCGCGTGATGACGCGCCCTTCGAGGTGACGCGGAATTTCATCTTCGGCGCTACCCAGGCCAGCGTGGCCCA
>DASQFA010000805.1:0-10913 GCA_035633375.1 Rubrivivax sp. | reverse complement strand
CTGTACCTGTATGCCGCGGCCGAAACCCTGGGCACCAGCCGCGACCAGATGATCGAGGCGCTGCACTCAGGCCGCTCCAAGTACAGCAGCATCTTCAACTACCCCACGCTCACCTGGGCCGACATCGGCACCATCGGCTGGCTGGTCGATGGCGCGGCGATCATGAACCAGGTGCCGATCTGCCGCTGCAGCTTTGCGCCCTATGCCCGCGCGATGATCCGCATTTGCCGCGAGGAGAGCTTCCACCAACGCCAGGGCTACGACAGCCTGCTGGTGATGATGCAACGCGGCACCGACGCGCAAAGGGCGATGGTGCAGGACGCGGTGAACCGCTGGTGGTGGCCGTGCCTGATGATGTTCGGCCCGCCCGACGACCAGAGCCCCAACTCGGCGCAAGGCATGCGGTGGGGCATCAAGCGCGTCTCCAACGACACGCTGCGGCAGAAGTTCGTCGATGCCACCGTGCAGCAGGCCGGCGTGCTGGGCGTGACGCTGCCCGACCCTGAGCTGAAGTGGAACGCCGAGCGCGAGCATTGGGACTTCGGCGCCATCGACTGGGCCGAGTTCTGGCGCGTCGTCGGCGGTGAAGGCCCATGCAACCGCGAGCGCCTGGACAAACGCGTCGCCGCCTGGGAAGACGGGGCCTGGGTGCGCGAAGCCGCGCTGGCCCATGCGCGCAAGCAATCGATGAAGGAGGCGGCATGAGCACCACGAGCAACGCGCCCGGCGCCGGGCCGTCCCAAGGCGGGCGCGACCCCCGCGGGGGGTCGGCCGCCGTACCCGGCGGACGGGGGGCACCATCCACGGAATGGCCGTTGTGGGAAGTCTTCGTGCGCACCAAGGCCGGCCTGGACCACAAGCACTGCGGCAGCCTGCACGCCGCCGACCCGAAGATGGCGCTGCAGATGGCGCGCGACGTCTATACCCGCCGCAGCGAAGGCAGCAGCGTGTGGGTGGTGCGCTCCGACCAGATCGTGGCCAGCGACCCGGGCGACAAGGACATGCTCTTCGACCCGGCCGACGACAAGGTCTATCGCCACCCCACCTTCTACAAGCTGCCCGATGCGGTCGACCACATGTGAGCGGGAGCACACCATGCAAGCCTCCATCGCCATCCCCGCCGACCCGAAGCTGCAGTACCTGCTGCGCATTGGCGACACCTGCCTGATCCTGGGCCAGCGCCTGGGCGAATGGTGCGGCCATGCGCCCATCCTCGAAGAGGACATCGCGCTGACGAACATGGCGCTCGACCTGATCGGCCAGGCGCGCGGCGTGCTCACGCTGGCCGGCGAGCAGTGCGAGCAGGACTACGACGAGGACCAGCTGGCCTTCCTGCGCGACGAGCGCGACTACCGCAACCCGACGATCGTCGAGCTGGAGCGCGGCGACTTCGCCTTCACCGTGTTGCGCAACGCCATGGTATCCACCTGGCTGAAACTGCTGTGGCAGCGGCTGCGCGATTCAAGCGACGCCGAGCTGGCCGCCATCGCCGGCAAGGCGCTGAAGGAAGCGCGCTACCACCAGCAGCATGCCGCCGACTGGGCCGTGCGCCTGGGCGACGGCACCGAAGAATCGCGACAACGCTGCGAGGCCGCGCTGGCGCGGCTGTGGCTGTACAGCGCCGAGCTGTTCGAGGACGACGCGGTCGATGCTTCCGCCCATGCCAGCGGCCTGGGCCCGGCCGCGTCCGAGCTGCGCCAGCCGTGGCAGGCTGAAATGCGCGAGATCCTGGGCGAGGCCGGTCTGGCGCTGCCCCAGGACACCACCTTTCGCAGCAGCGGCAAGCGCGGGGTGCACAGCGAGCACATGGGCTTCATCCTGGCGCAGATGCAGTACCTGCAGCGCGCCTTCCCCGGGGGCGCGTGGTGAACACCGCCGCCGAAGCCACGCGCGTCGAGCGCGCCTGGACGGCGCTCGACGCGGTGCCCGACCCCGAGGTGCCGGCCATCTCGGTGCGCGAACTCGGCATCGTGCGCGAGGTGCTGGACCACGGCGCGTCGATGGAGATCGTGCTCACGCCCACCTACTCCGGCTGCCCGGCCACCGAGGTCATCGAGCGCAGCGTGTGTGAGGCCATCGATGCCGCCGGCTTGGGGCCGGCGCGTGTGACGATGCGCCGCGCGCCGGCCTGGACGACAGACTGGATCAGCGAGGACGGCCGGCGCAAGCTGCGCGACTACGGCATCGCGCCGCCGGGCCCGACGGCCGACGGCAGTGCGCCGATCCGCATCGTCGGCCGGCGTGTCGAAGCCGTGCCCTGCCCGCGCTGCGGCAGCGCGCACACCGAGCGGCTGTCGGCCTTCGGCTCCACCGCCTGCAAGGCGCTGTGGCGCTGCATCGCCTGCCGCGAACCCTTCGAGCATTTCAAGCCGATATGACATGACCCACCCGCTACGCGCTTCGCACGCCAGGCGGCCTGCATGCCGGCTGGCCCTCGTCCGGGCTCGGCCCCTCGAGGGGGCACTGCCAGCGGCCCTGCAAAGCCGGCTCCGCGGAGGTCGCCCGATGGGCAGAGGCCATGGGGCGAGTAAGGCGCTTTGGCGCATGAAAGATTGAACCGATGTCCACACCGCTGTTCCACGACCTGCGCGTGCGCCGCATCGAGCCCGACACGGCCGAGGCCTCGATCGTCACCTTCGACGTGCCGCCCGAACTGCGCGCGGTGTTCGGCTTCACGCAGGGCCAGTACCTGACGCTGCGCACCACCATCGACGGGCAGGACCTGCGCCGTTCGTACTCGATCTGCGCCGGCGTCGACGATGGCGAACTGCGCGTCGGTGTGCGCAAGGTCAAGGGCGGCGTGTTCTCCCATTGGCTGAACGAGCGGCTCAAGCCCGGCGACACGATCAGCGTGATGGCGCCGCAGGGCCGCTTCTTCGTGCCCATCGAGCCGCAATCGCGGCGCCATCACGTGGGCATTGCCGGCGGCAGCGGCATCACACCGATCCTGTCGATCATGAAGACGGTGCTGGGCCGCGAGCCGGGCAGCCGCTTCACGCTGATCTACGGCAACCGCATGCTGCGCTCGACCATGTTCAAGGAGGAGCTCGAAGACCTGAAGAACAGGTACATGACGCGCCTGGTGCTGCAGCATGTGTTCAGCGACGAACACACCGACTCTGACGGCCCCCAAGGCGCTGCGCGCCGGCCCCCCGAGGGGGCGCTGTCCAGCGCAGGGGCGGCCCGGCGGCCGGACGCACCCATCGGCATTGGCCTGATGAACCACGACAAGATCGCCGAGTTCCTGGCCAGCGTCGTGCCGGCGCGGTCGATCGACCAGGTCTATGTCTGCGGCCCGTTCCAGATGAACGACGAGGCCGAGTCCGCGCTGCTGGCCGCCGGTGTGCCCGAAGCGCGCATCCACATCGAGCGCTTCGGTGTGGCCACGCCCACCGGCGCGCCGGTGGGCGCGGTCGTGCACGAGGCCAAACCCGGCGACGCGGAACAGGCGCGCATCGTCATCATCCGCGACGGCATGCAGCGCGAGATCGAGTTCAGGAAAGACCAGCCCAGCATCCTGGACGCGGCCTCCGCCGCCGGCCTGGAAGTGCCTTTTTCCTGCACCAGCGGCGTGTGCGGCACCTGCCGCGCCAAGCTGCTGGAAGGCCGGGTGCGCATGGA
Source organism: Rubrivivax sp. (assembly GCA_035633375.1). Taxonomy (GTDB): domain Bacteria; phylum Pseudomonadota; class Gammaproteobacteria; order Burkholderiales; family Burkholderiaceae_C; genus Rubrivivax. Next base: position 7,292 of record DASQFA010000805.1, on the reverse strand, counting down.
GCGCAACTTCGCGCTCGACAAGGCCGAGGTGGCCGGCGGCTTCGTGCTCACCTGCCAGGCCCACCCGCTGACCGAGCGCGTGGTGCTGTCCTTCGACGAACGGTAGATGTCCCCCCCCGAAGCGCCTTCGGCAGGCAAGAGCGGCACGCCGTTCTTGTCCGGCCTCAGCCCCCCCAGGGGGGGCGAGGCCGCACCGAGCGAGCACCTGCGCCCTGCAAGGCGCCGGGCGCCCCCCGCGGCGCGACGAAGCCGGTTCCGCGGTGGCCGCTCGGGTACGCCAGGCTGCAAGGCGCGTCATGGCTAGGGGGCGAGCTGCCGGCTACGAGGAGCAGCGCGAGGCCATCGTCGTGCGTGCGGCCGAGTTGTTCGCGCGGCACGGCTACCACGCCACGTCGATGAAGCAGGTGGCCGAAGCCGCCGGCCTGTCCAAGGCCACGCTGTACCACTACTACCGCGACAAGGATGCGCTGCTGGTGCACATCGCCGACGCTCATGTCTCGCGCCTGCAGGCGCTGGTGGCTGACACGTGCGCGCTGGGGCTGAAGCCCGAGCCGCAGTTGCGCGAGCTGGTGCGCCGCATCGTCGAGGAGTACGCCGGCGCGCAGCATGCGCACCGCGTGCTCACCGAGGACGTGAAGTTTCTGCCGCAGGCCCAGCGCCAGCGCATCCTGGACAAGGAGCGTGAGGTGGTGGCCGGCTTCGCCGCGGTGGTGGCCGCGTTGCGGCCCGAGCTGCAGGGCGCCGCGCTGGCCAAGCCGATGACCATGCTGCTGTTCGGCATGATCAACTGGATGTTCACCTGGGTGCGCCCGGGCGGCACGCTGGACCACGCCGCGCTAGCGCCGATGGTGGCCGACCTGTTCCTGGGCGGGCTGCCGGCGGTGCGCCTGCCGCTGCCCGAGCTGCTGACCGATTGACGCGGCCCGTCGGGCACGCCGGCCGCAGCAACCTCATCCGGCGCGCGTCGGGCGCGCGCTGCGCAACGCCTCGGCCAGGCCGCCGAGTGCGCCAAGCACGCCGGCGATGACTTGGCGGGTCCTGTCGTCCTTGAGTGCGCCCTGTCCGTCGAAGGCCTCATTCGCCCGGCCCAGCGCAAACTGCTGCGGCACGACGATCATCGCGAACACCATCTGCAGATACTGGCGCGTGTAGTTCATCGACCGCAAGCCGCCCAGCGGCCCTGGCGACGCGGACAGCAGCGCCACCGGCTTGTTGGCGGTGACGGCCAGACCGTTCGGCCGCGCGCCCTGAGCCTGGGCCCGCGACAGCCAGTCGAAAGCGTTGATGAGCAGCGGCGTCGGGAAGCCGTTGTACTCGGGCGTCACCACCAGCGCGGCATCGGCGGCATGGATGGCTTCGGCCAGGCGTGCCGCACCTTCGGGGACGCCCGACGCGGCTTCGACATCGCCGTCGTACAGCGGCAGCTGCAACGAGCGCAAATCGAGGGCGTTGACCACCGCTCCGGCATCCCGCGCCATGACCGAGGCAGCCGCCGCAAGACGCAGATTGAGCGATCCGGCGCGCGCGCTGCCGGCCATGACCAGGAGTCGGATGTCGCGCATGGCTTTGCCCCCTTTGCTGCAGTGTGATGACGCGGTGAGCCGGGTCGCGAATGTCCGCGTGGGCCCCGGTCGCGGCAGGTGCCACGAGCACCTGCGGCATTGTGGCGCGGTTGCCGTGGGCGGTCGTTGACGGCGAATCCGTTTGCCGTGACGATCGGGGCTGATCTGCTGCGCAGACTTTGCGCCGCACCGCCCGGAACCCTGATGTCCCCCGAACCCAGGCCTGCCAAGCCGACACGTTCTTGCCATCGGCGCTGCCACGGGTCGGCCCCGTCGACCACGGCACACGCGTGCGCCGGTGCTGCCACGTTGACGGGATGGCCGCCCCAACTCTCGGGGCAGTCATCCCTTGCCGTGCTTCCCGGAATCCCACCATGACGCGATCCCTTCCCGACGCTACATTCGCGCCATGGTCCGTGGCCGCCTTCACCGCGGCCCTGGCCCGCTCGCCGCTGCGCGACGCCATCACGGCCGCCTACCGCCGTGCCGAGCCGGAAGTCCTGCCCGGGCTGCTGGCGCAGGCACGCATGGACGACGCGCAGGCCGCCGCCACGCAGGCGCTGGCGCGCCGCCTGGCCCAGGGCCTGCGCGATCGCAAGCAGGCCTCCGGCCGGGCCGGGCTGGTGCAGGGGCTGTTGCAGGAATTCGCGCTGTCCTCGCAGGAGGGCGTGGCGCTGATGTGCCTGGCCGAAGCGCTGCTGCGCATCCCCGATGCGGCCACGCGCGACGCGCTCATCCGCGACAAGATCGGCAGCGGCGACTGGCAGGCGCATGTCGGTGCCAGCCCGTCCTTGTTCGTCAACGCCGCCTCCTGGGGCCTGCTGCTCACCGGCAAGCTGGTGGCCACGCACAGCGAAAGCGGCCTGGGCGCTGCGCTGCGGCGCGTCGTCGGGCGCAGCGGCGAGCCGCTGATCCGCAAGGGCGTGGACATGGCCATGCGCCTGATGGGCGAACAGTTCGTCACCGGCGAAACCATCGCCCAGGCGCTGGACCACGCCACAGCGCGCGAGGCCGAGGGCTTCCGCTATTCGTACGACATGCTCGGCGAGGCGGCGCTCACCGCCGTTGCCGCCGAAGCCTACCTGTCCGCCTACGAGCAGGCCATCCACGCCATCGGCCGGGCCTCGGCCGGGCGCGGCATCTACGAAGGCCCGGGCATCTCGATCAAGCTGTCGGCGCTGCACCCGCGCTACAGCCGCGCGCAAGTCGAGCGTGTCATGGCCGAGCTGTACCCGCGACTGCGCCAACTGGCCTTGCTGTCGAGGCAGTACGACATCGGCCTGAACATCGACGCCGAAGAGGCCGACCGGCTGGAGCTGTCGCTGGAGCTGCTGGAGGCGCTGTGCCTCGAGCCGGCGCTGGCCGGCTGGAACGGCATCGGCTTCGTCATCCAGGCCTACCAGAAGCGCTGCCCGGCGCTCATCGACCACCTGCTCGACCTGGCGCAGCGCAGCGGCCACCGGCTGATGGTGCGGCTGGTCAAGGGCGCCTACTGGGACAGCGAGATCAAGCGCGCGCAAGTCGACGGCCTGGACGGCTACCCGGTATACACGCGCAAGGCCTACACCGACGTAGCCTACATCGCCTGCGCGCGCAAGCTGCTGGCGGCGCCGGGCCAGGTGTACCCGCAATTCGCCACGCACAACGCACACACGCTGGCCGCCATCCACACGCTGGCCGGGCAGAACTACTACGCCGGGCAGTACGAGTTCCAGTGCCTGCACGGCATGGGCGAGCCGCTGTACGAGCAGGTGGTGGGCCACTTCAGCCGGCCCTGCCGCATCTATGCACCGGTGGGCACGCACGAGACGCTGCTGGCCTATCTGGTGCGCAGGCTGCTGGAAAACGGCGCCAACACCTCCTTCGTCAACCGCATCGCCGACGAGTCCCTGAGCCTCGACGCGCTGGTGCAGGACCCCGTGCAAAGCGTCGAGCAAATGGCGGCAACGGAAGGCGTGGTCGGCCTGCCGCATCCGGCCATCGCGCTGCCGCGCAACCTGTTCGGTGTCGCGCGCGAGAACTCGCGCGGCCTCGACCTGAGCGACGAGCTGCGTCTGGGCGCCTTGGCACAGACCCTGGCCGACGCTGCCGCGCGGTCATGGCGGGCAGCGCCGCTGCTCGGCGTCGAGTTGCCGGCCGGGCCGGGCCACGCGGTGCTGAACCCGGCCGACCGGCGCGACACGGTCGGCCAGGTGCACGAGGCGGGCCCGCAGGAGATCGAAGCCGCATTGCGCTGCGCCGTCGCGGCGGCGCCGGCCTGGGCGGCGACACCGCCCGCCGAACGTGCCGCGTGGCTGGAGCGCGCCGCCGAGCAGCTGGAGGCCGACACCGACCGGCTCATCGGGCTGCTGATGCGCGAGGCCGGCAAGACCGCGGCCAACGCGGTGGCCGAAGTGCGCGAGGCGGTGGACTTCCTGCGCTACTACGCGCTGCAGGTGCGGCGCGACTTCGACAACGCCACCCATCGGCCGCTGGGGCTGGTGCTGTGCATCAGCCCGTGGAACTTTCCGCTGGCCATCTTTGCCGGCCAGGTGGCCGCGGCGCTGGCCGCGGGCAATGCGGTCATCGCCAAGCCCGCCGAGCAGACACCGCTGGTCGCCACCGAGGCGGTGCGCGTGCTGCATGCGGCCGGCGTGCCGCGCGCCGCGCTGCAATTGCTGCCCGGCCCGGGCCAGACGGTGGGCGCGGCGCTGGCGGCCGATGCGCGCATCAGCGGCGTGATGTTCACCGGCTCGACCGAAGTGGCGCGCCTGCTGCAGCGGCAGCTTTCGCAGCGGCTGAATGCCGACGGCCAGAGCGTGCCGCTGATTGCCGAGACCGGCGGGCAGAACGCGATGCTCGTCGATTCGTCCGCGCTGGTGGAGCAGGTGGTGGGCGACATCGTCGCCTCGGCCTTCGACAGCGCCGGCCAGCGCTGCTCGGCGCTGCGCGTGCTGTGCGTGCAGCACGAGGCCGCCGAGTGCGTGCTGGGCATGCTCGAAGGCGCGGTGCGCGAGCTGCACCTGGGCAACCCGCAGGCGTTGGCGGTGGATGTCGGCCCGGTCATCGACGCCCAGGCGCAGGCCACGCTGCTGCGCTATATCGAGGTCCTGCGCGCCAGGGGCCGGCGCGTCAGCCAACCGGCGCAGACCGACGGCGCGACGCTGCGCCACGGCAGCTTCGTGGCGCCGACGCTGATCGAGATCGAGCAACTGGGCGAACTGCAACGCGAGGTCTTCGGCCCGGTGCTGCATGTGCTGCGTTATGCGCGCGGCGATCTCGATGCGCTGCTCGGCCAGATCAACGCCACCGGCTACGGCCTGACGATGGGCCTGCACACGCGCATCGACGAAACCATCGCGCGCGTGGTCGATCAAGCGCATGCCGGCAACCTGTACGTGAACCGCAACATGGTCGGCGCGGTGGTCGGCGTGCAGCCGTTTGGCGGCGAGGGCCTGTCGGGCACCGGCCCGAAGGCAGGCGGGCCGCTGTACCTGCTGCGCCTGCTCTCGATGTGCCCTGCGGATGCGGCCTTGCAGGCCGCGCGCGCCAGCGGCGCAGCGGCTGCGGCGCCTCGTGGCACGGCATGGGTGCCATCGCCGCAGGGCGAGACCGCCCCGCTGCGCGCGCTGCGTGAATGGGCTGCGCAGCAGGGCCGCCATGCCCTGGCGGCGGCTTGCGAGCGCTTCGCACAAGCCTCGCCGGCCGGCCAGGTGCGCAGCCTGAGCGGCCCCACCGGCGAATCGAACGTCTACCGCGTGCTGCCGCGCGAGGCGGTGTTGTGCCTGGCCGAAGACGAGGCCGATCGCCTGCTGCAACTGGCGGCGGTGCTGACCGTGGGCAGCCGCGCGCTGTGGCCGGTGCAGGCCGCAGCCCTGGCCGAGCGACTGCCGGCCGAACTGCGCGAACCGATCGCGCTGGTGCACGACTGGACGCGCCACACGGTGCACTTCGACGCCGTGCTGCACCATGGCGATGCGGCCGCTCGCCTGGCGCTCGGCCGGCAGCTGGCCGAGCGTGTCGGGCCGATCGTCGGGCTCATCGCGCTCGATACCGGCCAGGCCGACATCCCGTTGCAGCGGCTGGTGATGGAACGTGCGCTGAGCGTCAACACCGCGGCCGCGGGTGGCAACGCCAGCCTGATGACCATCGGCTGAAGCATCCGCTGGCCGGACCCGATGGCAACGGGAACACCGACACCCGCACGATGGGGTGGCAGCCGCAACGGCTGGCGTTGCCGAGTACCCCGGCCCGTCATCTCGATGGCACCGTCTTCGACCCGGATGATCGGGCGCTGCCCGGTGGCCACCTGCGGCCCCAGACCGGCCGGCTTACGCCGCGAGTTTCCTAGGAAAGAAAAAATGGAACTCACGGCGACGCAATCCATCCTTGATCTGGATCAGTAATTCGCTCGGGCGGACCGGCACGATAGCGTCGTTATTCCGGGGCCGCAGGTCGCCGCGGCGGTTGATCTGTCGCGTTGTCTCCATGGGCCGTCAGTCCCGGCACCGATGGCCGTTTTGATTGGAGCCCCGATGGCCTTGTTGCCCGTCCGCCCCGCAGCACCCAGCGAAGACAAGCGCTGGAAGCTGGTCAACGGCAACATGCGCCGCAACGGTTATGCCGGGCATGCGCTGATCGAGACGCTGCACAGCGTGCAGAGCGCGTTCGGCTATCTCGACGAGGTTTCGATGCGATTCGTCGCCGCCTCGCTCGATCTGCCGCTGTCCAAGGTCTACGGGGTCGCGACCTTCTACCACTTGTTCCGGCTCGCGCCCAAAGGCCGCCACGCCTGCGTGGTGTGCGCCGGCACGGCCTGCTACATCAAGGGGGCGGCCGGCCTGATCAAGGCTGTGGAGCAGCGTTTCGGCGCGGCACCGGGCCAGACCACCGACGACGACCGCCTGTCGGTGCTGACGGCGCGCTGCGTCGGCGCCTGTGGCCTGGCGCCCGCGGTGGTGCTGGACGGCAACGTGCTGGGCAAGCTGACTGCGCAAGACCTGCTGGTTCGGATCGAGGCGCTGGCATGAACGTCGACGATCTGGCCGAGATGGCCCAGGCCTATCGGGACGAGCAGGCCGCCTTCAGCCACGAGCTGCGGGTGTGCATGGCGGCGAGCTGCCAGTCCTCGGGCGCCGGCCCGGTGTACGACGCTCTCGGCGCGGCGCAGGCGGGCGCCGCAGACAGCCCGGCCGGCGCAAACGGCGCCAGTTGCAAGCTCAAGGCGGTCGGTTGCATGGGACTGTGTTCAGCCGGGCCGCTGGTGGCCGTGGCCGATCACGGAAGCGACCTGGCCGGCTCGGTGCTGTACCGGGACGTCAGGCCCGAGGACGCGGCCGATATCCTGGCCAGCATCGGCGGCGCGCCCGTGCAGCGGCTGCGCTGCCCGACCGAGCAGCCCTTCTTTGCGCGCCAGCAGCGTGTCGTGCTGGAGAACTCCGGCGTCATCGATCCCGACAGCCTACACGGCTACATCGCGGCCGGCGGCTACGCCGCGCTGGTGCGCGCGCTCAGTGAGATGACACCGGCCGAAGTGGTGCAGGAGCTCGTCACGAGCGGGCTGCGCGGGCGTGGCGGCGGCGGCTACCCGACGGGGCTCAAGTGGTCGACCGTGGCCAAGATGACCGATCATCAGAAATACGTGGTCTGCAACGCCGACGAGGGCGACCCGGGCGCCTTCATGGACCGCGCCGTGCTCGAATCCGACCCGCACCGGGTGCTCGAAGGCATGGCGATCGCGGCCTATGCCAT
>DASQFA010000804.1:0-5226 GCA_035633375.1 Rubrivivax sp. | reverse complement strand
TGGCAGGCTTCAGCGGTGCGAGCAATGGCCCCGATGTCGCCCTGCTCGCCAGCGGCGCCGGCACGGTCACGGTAGACCTGCTCATCACCGACGACAGCGGCCAGCAGTCCAGCGCACAGCGCAGCATCGAGGTGATCGCGGCGCCGGTGCCTGCGCCGCCGCCGCAGCCAGGCGCCTCGGCGCCGGCCGGGGGCGGTGGCGGGGGTGGCGGCTCGTCGCTGCTGTGGGTGGGATTGCTCGGCCTGGCGGTGGCGGCGCTGCGGCACACGCGCCGCCGCAGCCAGGCAACGGGCGCGGCGTTGCCGCCGCGATAATCCTGTACTTTGCGCCCCGCCATGACAGGCTTTCGCTGGTTCCACCCGCTTGCACTGACGCTGACCGGCGCCTTGGCGCTGTGCGCCCTGCCGTTGCGCGCGCAGACCGAAACCGCAGATGCCCCGCACACGCGCGGCTTGATCGTGCGGCTGAAGGACGCGCCGGCCCATGAAACCCTGCAACCCAGGGTCGCAAATGCGCGCATGCGCGAGACCGCAGCGGCTTTGTCGGCGAACGAATCGGCGCGCTGGCAGCGGGTGCTGGGCGAGGCCGGGCTGTCCGGCACCTCTGGGCGGCACGAGCCGCGCCTGCGCCCGGTCGGCCGCGACCAGCAACTGCTGGAATTCGAGCGCCCGCTGTCGCGCAGCGAAGCCACCCAACTGCGCGAGAAACTGCTGCAGCGCGCGGACGTGGAATGGGTCGAGGCGAACGCGCGCGAACGCCGGCTGCAGGTGCCGCCCGGCGATCCGCTGTTTGCCGGCAGCACTGGGCAATGGTGGCTGCAGCAGGTGGGCGGCAGCAACCAGAACCGGATCGACGCACGCTTGCGCGGCGTGGCCGATTTCCAGCGTGCCTGGCTGCGCGCCAGTGGCGCGCCAGCGGTGGTGGCGGTGCTCGACACCGGCATCACGCCGCACCCCGACCTGGTCGGTCGGGTGCTGCCCGGCTATGACTTCGTCAGCGAAGTGGTGTTCGCGAACGACGGCGACGGCCGCGACGGCAACCCCGCCGACCCCGGCGATTGGGTGTCGAATGGCGATCTGAGTGATCCCAACTTTGCCGGCTGCGCCGTCAAGGACAGCTCCTGGCATGGCACCGTCATCGCCGGCATGGTGGCGGCGAACACGAACAACGGCCTGGGTGGCGCCAGCATCCACTGGGCGGCCGGCATCCTGCCGGTGCGCGTGGCCGGCAAGTGTGGCGCCGTCTTGACCGACATCGTCGACGGCATGCGCTGGGCGGCCGGCCTGCCGGTGGTGGGCGTAGCCCTGAACCCGAACCCGTCGCGCATCATCAACATCAGCTTCGGCGGCAGCGCGGCCTGTGGCTCGGCCTATCAGACCGCCATCGACGAACTGCGCGCGCGCGGCGTGCTGGTGGTGGCCGCCGCCGGCAACGAGTGGCGCTCACCGACGCGCCCGGCCAGTTGCCGCGGCGTCGTCGGCGTGGCTGGCCTGAACCGCGATGGCTTCAAAGCCAACTACTCTAACTTCGGCGCTGCACTGGCGGCCAGCGGCATCGCCACCGTGGCCGGCGACGACGACGGCGGCGCCTGGGGCGGCGTGCTGCGCGACAGCGGCCTGATGACCCTGACCAACCCGGGGCGCACCGTGCCTGTGGCGATTGGCGCCAACGACGGCTACGCGCGCCTGTACGGCACCAGCTTCGCCGCACCGCAGGTGGCGGGCGCGATCGCGTTGATGCTCAGCCTGAACCCGCAACTGACTTTCGAGCAGATCCAGGAAGGCTTGCGCCTCAGCGCGCGCCCGCATGTCACCTCGCCGAAGATCGGCCTGTGCTCGCAGGCCAACCCGGGCCGCTGCATCTGCACCGCCGACACTTGCGGTGTCGGCATCCTCGACGCCGAACGGGCCCTGATCTACGCCAGCGGCCTGGTGCTTCCGCAAATTCAGGCGGCGGTCATCGACAACGCCGATGTCGACGCCGCCCTGGCCCTGGCGCCACAGGATCGCCCGTCGGACATGTCGCCGCCAGTGCCGGATGACGGCGGTGGCGATGGCGGCGGTGCCTTTGGCGCCTTCTGGCTGCTGGCGCTGGCCACGGCGGCGATGGCATTGCGCGCGCTCCGACCGGTGCCCCGCAGGCGCTGAGCGCCAGGCCCGGGCCGCCTCAGCCGGGTTTGGGGCAAGGCGCGAAGCCGCTGCCGAGCACGGCGGGTGGCAGGCGCAACAGTTGCTCGCGCTGCACCTCGTCGGCTTGTTCGACGCGCAGCCAGTACTGGGGCACAGCGGTCGGCGGCGCCAGCCGGGCGTTGCTCCAACCGCGCTGCTGCATGCGCGCCAGCGCGGCTTCGGCCGCCGCCTTGTCGTCGAAGCGGCCGATGGCCAGCTCGGCAGGCGACGCGCCCGCGGCGGTGTTGTCCTCGACCTCGAAACCCTGGCGCCGCAAGTCATCCTGCCGTCGCGCCAGCGCGGCCGGTTCGGAGAACCTTGCCAGGATCACCCGCCACGTGCCGGAGGTCTCGGTACGCAGCCGCCGTGACGCCGGCGCGGGCGCTGGCAACTGCGCCAGCCAGGCTTCGGCAGCGTCGATCTGATCCTCACCGAAAGGGCCGGCCTGCAGGCAAACGGGCGTGCCCTGCACGACAGCGGCTGTGCTGCCCGCTGCTCTTGCATCGAGCACGCGCACCGACTGCGCATTCAATTGCGCCGCCAGGCGCTGCGGCTCGCGCTGCTGCGCGCTGGGCAGGTGCACCAAGGGTGCCAGCCAGCCCTGGGCCAGCACGAAGAACCCCAGGTTGGCAAGCAGCAACAGCGCCAGCAGCGTGCGCATCGCTGCCTAGGCCCCCGTGGGCCGAACGCTGACTTCGCCGCTCACGAGTGCGTGCACCGTGCCTGCGCGTACGCGCAAGGCGCCTTGTTCGTCGATGCCCTCGGCCACCCCGCCGCTGATGCCAGGGTAGGTGGTCGTGACCTGCTGGCCGAACAACAGGTCGCGGCGGCCAAAAGCCGGCGCGAACGGCGCGAACCCTTCGCGTTCGAAGCGCTTCAGCATGCTGACCAGCGGCAGCGCCACGAGCTTCAGCGCCTGCGGCGCATCGATGCCCGGCCACAGCTCCTGCAGGCAGGCAAAACCCGAGCTCATGTCCGTGGTCGCCGCCTGGGGCAGCACGTTCAAGCCGACGCCCACCACCGACATGCGGCGCTCGCCCACGACCACGGTCTCGATGAGCACACCGCCGAGCTTGCGGCCGCGGCCGGGCGACTCCATCAACCACAGGTCGTTGGGCCATTTCAGGCCGATGCGCGGTGGCGCGTCACCGGCCACCGGGTCGAGCGCGTCGGCCAGCGCCATGCCCACGGCCAGCGACAGCCCCGACCAGGCCGGCGGGCTCAGCGGCAGGCCCAGCGAAAAGGTCAGAGACATGCCCGCGCTGGAGTGCCAGACCCGGCCCAGCCGCCCGCGGCCGCTGGTCTGCTGCTCGGCCACGAGCAGGCAGGGATGGGTGTCGTCGTTGCGGCGGCCATGCGGCGTGGGTTCGTGCCACGGCGCATGCGCCGAATCGAGCTGGCCGGGCGTAGTCACCGGCGCGTTGCGCCGGCCACTGAGAACCCGGGCGCGCTCGAGCAGCCGGGTATTGGTTGAATCGGCGCTGGCCACGACCTCGACGCTCAAGCCGGGCAGCAACGTGCTCAGCTCCAGCCACAGCGCCTCGGCGCCCCAGTGCAGGTTGCGGCTGACGGACATGGCCTTGCGCCCCTTGTTCAGCGCGACTTTTTAGCGCCCCGGTGGGTCGAGGGCGCCGGCGCGCGGCGCTTCGCTGCCTTAGGCGCCAGCAGCGTGCCGCGGCAGTTGGCGCTGCCGCAATGACAGGAGTATTCCTTCTTCAGCTTCGGCGTCAGGCGCTCGTCGATCACCAGGCCGTAGTCGTAGAACAGTTCCTCGCCCGGGTGCACATCGCGCACGGCCTTGATGAAGATGCGGCCGTCCACCTCGTCCGCCTCGCAGTTGGTGTCGCAGGCATGGTTGATCCAGCGCGCCGCATTGCCGCCGACATTGGCGTCGATGACATGCTCGTCGTCGATGTGGAAGTAGAAAGTGTGATTCGGCTGCGCCGGATCGTGTGGATGGCGGCGCAGTGCCTCCTTCCAGGTGATGCGCTCGCCGACGTATTCGATCACCGTCTCGCCGGCGCGGATCGGCCGCAGCGCGAACACGCCCTTGCCGTGCACGCCGCTGCGCCGCACCTGTACACGGCGCTTGTCGGCCTTGGACTCGGCCGTCTGCGCGACTGCCACTTGCACTGAACTCTTCATTGGGTACATTGAAATGTGGGCGCGCGCGTGCGTGCACGTGTGTGCGTGCCTGCGCGCGAGAAGGCTGCGATTGTAGGCACGGCGCGCGCGGCAACCATCAGCCAAACAAGGACGACATGAGCAAGACGATCATCATCGCGGAAAAACCCAGCGTGGCGCAGGACATCGTGCGTGCGCTGACCCCTGTCTCGGGCAAGTTCGAGAAGGCGGCCGATCACTTCGAGAACGACACCTACGTCGTCACCTCGGCGGTGGGGCATCTGGTGGAAATCAAGGCGCCGGAAGAGTACGACGTGAAGCGCGGCAAGTGGAGCTTTGCCCATCTGCCGGTGGTGCCGCCGCACTTCGACCTGGCGCCCATCGACAAGGCCAAGACGCGGCTGAACGCGGTGGTGCGGTTGGTCAAGCGCAAGGACGTGACGCAGCTCATCAACGCCTGCGATGCGGGGCGCGAGGGCGAGCTGATCTTCCGCCTGATCGTGCAGTACGCCGGCGGCGAGAAAAAGCCGATCGACAAACCGATCCGCCGCCTGTGGCTGCAGAGCATGACGCCGCAGGCCATCCGCGACGGCTTCGAACAACTGCGCAGCGACGCACAGATGCAAGGCCTGGCCGACGCCGCGCGCAGCCGCAGCGAGGCCGACTGGCTGGTGGGCATCAACGGCACGCGCGCGATGACGGCCTTCAACTCGCGCGACGGCGGCTTCTTCCTCACCACCGTGGGCCGCGTGCAGACGCCCACGCTGTCCATCGTGGTCGAGCGCGAGGAGAAGATCCGCAAGCACGTGGCGCGCGACTACTGGGAAGTGCGCGCCACCTTCGACGCGCAGGCCGGGCAATACGACGGCAAGTGGTTCGACCCGGCCTGGAAGAAGAACCCGGACGACCCCGAACTGCGCAACGACCGGCTGTG
>DASQFA010000803.1:0-2905 GCA_035633375.1 Rubrivivax sp. | reverse complement strand
CGAGTGCCAGCCGATGAAGGTGTCGCGCGCGGCAAGCTTCCAGGCGCTGGCCCCGAAGCTGAGCAAGGCCACGAGCTGGTCACCGGCGTAGACGTTGTAGCGCAGTTGGCTGCCCGACATGGCGGTGTAGCCCAGGTAGTGATAGCGCTGGACGTACTCGTTCCACAGGCGCGAGACCGGTGCTGTGCTGACCAGGCGCAGCGTCAAAGGCCCGAGTTCGTGAACGGGCTGCAGCAGCCGGGCCTGCGCATCGCTTGCCGGCGTGGCGGGGAAGTCTGGCCGACGGCGTGCGACCGTGTTCCTTGAGGCCGGCAGCGTGATCAGACCCTGCTCATGCATGCGCAGCAGCGCCACACGGCAAGTCATGTCCTTGAGCTCGCCGTTGGGCTTGTACCACCCGAGCAGTTCGCACAACCGGCGCGACAGGGGCGAGCGCCGCAACGCGGGTTCTTGCGCGATGAGATCCCTGATCGTCTGGATGTCGGCGGGGCTGAACTCTCGGCCGCAGTACACCGTCATGAGCTGTCCACGCCTTCCAGGGCGGAGCCGCTTGCCTTCGGGCACGCCCGCATCACCGCCAACTCAGAGGCCGTCATGGCCCAGGGCAGGAAGGCGCGGACGTCGCTTGGCGCGCGGTTGCCGGCATCGCAACAGGCCTGCAGGTACGCCAGCAGCCAGGTGCGGGGGTTGATCTTGTGCAGCTTGACCGTCATCAGCAGCGTGTACATCGCAGCAGCCAGCTGGCCTGACCACAGGCTGCCCGAGCCGTAGAAGTTCTTGCGCCCAACGACCGGCGTGCGATGGGCCCGCTCGGCGATGTTGTTATCCATCGGCACAGCCGGGTGATCGACGAACACCAGCAGCCCAGCCCAGTGCCTGTCCATGCTGCGAAGCACCTGGAGCGCAGGCTCAGCCAGGGTGGCTTGGCTCAGCGCACCTGCGCGCTCCTCAGTCATGTCTTGCAAGGCCTTTCGCAGGGCGATGTCGTGCTCGGCGTACTGCGGGCTGCCCACGGGTTGGGCCAGACGAAGATCATTGCGCCGGTAGATCTGCGCGATGGCGTCGACCCAGGTCATGGCCCACGCCAGCAGCTGCGGATGGGCATTGGCCAGCTCCAGGAAATCCCTGCGCTGGTGGGCCCAGCAAAAGGCCAGCAGGAACGTCGGATGCAGCCGGGCAAACTTCTTGTACGCCGAGAACCGGTCGCAGCTGATGATGCCGAACGCCACCTCCCCCAACTCGTCTTCGACGACCTGGGCCGAGCGTGACACATCCAGCACGTAGTGCACCACCGAGGCCGAGTGATAGACCCACAGGTACCAGCGGTAGCCTCTTTTGCCGTCCACCGGGACGAACACGGCCCAACGGGTCTCGTCTGCATGCCAGTGCTGTTCGCTGCGCAGCTTGGCAAGCATGGCCTCGACGACCGGCGCGAACATCGGCGCGATCGTGTGCAGGGCGCCAGTCAACGTACCGGCCGACATGTCCAGCCCGTGGTGGCCCAGGTCCTGTAGCAAGCGATGACTCGGTCGGCCGTACAGGTACTTGTCCAGCAGCACGCCAGCCCATACCGAGATGCCGAACTTGCCGCGCTCGATCAGCCGGCATGGGGCCGGCGCACTCACGATCCCGGGCATGCAGCCGCATTGGCAGCTGGCTCGGTAGCGGCGGCGGCGGATCAGGCGACGATAGGCCTTGACCTCGATCTCCAGTACCTCGCTGTCCTCGGTGCCGGGGAATTCGTTCAGGGCCTCACCACACGCCGGGCATTGCGGCGAGTCCAACCCGACGGTCTCGATGCGCTCGGGCAGATGAGCCAGCATCTTGCGTCCGTGGCCTGGTGCACCGTAGCGCTGTCCGCGGCTGGCAGGCTTGAGTCCGGCTTGGGGCCGGAGTTCGCTGGCGCCTTTGCTGCGCTCGCTCTTGCGGCCAAACAGACGCTGCTGCAGATCACGGACCTTGGCATGAGCCTCGTCGAGCTCAGCAAGAAGCGCCGCCTCGCGCTGCCTGGACGCTTCCTGTGCCAGCGCCAGTGTCGCGTGCCACGCCGCCTCGCGTTGCTCGGCGCGCTCGCCCAGTTCCACCACGAATCGCCTGGTGCTGTCTTGGAGCTGTTGCAGGCGCCCCACCGCTCGCTGATGCAACGACTTCCAACTCCTGGCCTCCATCACCAGCTGGATGTGCTCCAGCTTGGTCAGCCTCACGTACACCTCGGCAAACGGCGCCGTGCTCGCCCCGCCTATCGCCGCGATCGCATCCAGCTCAATGGCCACCGCTTCCATGGCAGCGCACGGTACGGGAAAAAGTTCAGTGTGTCCAGCGATTTCGGTACGGCCACGAATCGCACCTACGGGTCTACCGAATGCTTACCTTTCTGGTAAGCATTCGGTAGACCCGTTTACCGATTGCGCAGCCAGAGGCGTCAGGCGCAGAGGGTGACTCGGAAGGTGCGCCTCAGTGGGTACAGCCAGATGTCCTTGATGGGGATGATCTGCTGGTGGACGCGGGACTTCTTTCCGCGACCGGCAGTCTTGCCGACGTGGATCCAGTTGGCTGCCTTGTAGGACGTGCCACGGTGGCGCTCGCACTCGACGAAGGTTTCGAGCAGCACCGGCTTGAAGCCGTAGCGCTGCTGCCAGTCGATGGGCAGTTGGCGGTTCACGATGGACAGGATTTTGGAGGCCAGGCCTTTGCACTGGATCCACGGCAGGATGAGGAACCTGGCGTTGTTGACCACCAGGTGTAGGTTCTTCACCCGCTGCGCCGAGTGCCAGCCGATGAAGGTGTCGCGCGCGGCAAGCTTCCAGGCGCTGGCCCCGAAGCTGAGCAAGGCCACGAGCTGGTCACCGGCGTAGACGTTGTAGCGCAGTTGGCTGCCCGACATGGCGGTGTAGCCCAGGTAGTG
>DASQFA010000802.1:0-4593 GCA_035633375.1 Rubrivivax sp. | reverse complement strand
CCGTGTCCTACCCGCCGGTGATCAGTGTCGCGCTTTCGTGCAAGGCATCGGGTGGGTCCGTGGCGTTACTGCGTCCAGCCGCGCGCTTCGGCGTCGGCTTTCGCGGCCTGAGTGTGGCCGACGTCAGGGCCCTTGGCCTAGGTGACCGCGGCGCGGTGCTGGTCACCGAGGTAGCCACCGGCAGCGTGGCCGAGGCGGCTGGCCTGCGGCGCGACGACGTGCTGCTGGCGGCTAATGGGCGGCCAGTCATCGATGCGGGACAACTTGAAGCCATGGCGGCTGACTTGGTACCGGGCGCTGCCCTAGATCTGAAGGTGTGGCGCGGAGGCGAGGAACTCGAGCTCACGTTGGTGCTGCCGCAGGCACCGCCTTGAAATCGAGCCGATTGACGCGGTCAGTCTGGCTTGCCGCATTGCTGGCGCTGTAGCTGGCGCGCTGCGCCACTTCACCCAGCCGGAAGGGGGAGTTGGCTGATGACTCGCGACGCGGCCGGGCCGGACGTCTGGCGCAACGAGTGCTGCGGGACGCAGCGCGCTGACGCGCCGCGACCACCCCGAAGCGCCCCAGTTGCTGATCCGCGGCGTGCGCGGGTTGTCGCAGTTCCACGCTCCAGCAGCCAGGGCACATCCATGCCCACGAACGGGTGCATGTCGGAGCCTGTCGACACCAAGGACATGGTGCAGCCTTTCAGCCTGGCGGGGGCTCGGGAACGCGGCCCGCGCGCCGCGCGGCGCCGGGGCCGAGCGCGTCTTCGAAGGACGGGCCGATCTTGAAGATGCCGCTGACGCGCGCCACGTGGGTGCCGTCGGCCGTGACCAGGCCCTGCATGAAGACCATGCTGCGCGTGGCGCGCAGCAGCTGCGCCTCGCCTTGCACCCAGCTGCCCAATGGCGTCGGGCCGAGGAAGTCGACCTGCAGGCTGATGGTGGGCAGGAAACGCTTGGCCAGGTCGCCCGACAGGTAGTGCGCCGAGATCGGCAGCAGCATGTCGCAGAAGGTGGCCATCATGCCGCCGTGGCAGATGCCCATCGGGTTGCAATGCCGCGGCTCGACGCGAAACCCCAGCTGCACGCCGGGCTGCAGCCGCTTCATGTAGAGCGGGCCGTTCACGCCGATGAAGCCGTCGCCGAAATTGCGTGCTCGAAAGCCTTCGGGAATGGCGGCGGCGGCCAAGGGCGGGGTGTCGGAGGCAGGGGTCATGGGCAGGGGTTCCTATTCTGCGCGAAGGCGATGGGCGGCAGACTACCAAAGTACCCCAGCGCGACCCGCGCTTCGTCTGCGTCGCCGGCGGGGTTGCCACGGAAACCGCGCCCAGCGCCATCCCAAGCTTCTGCAAGTCCGAGCGTGCGCTGCTGATGACCGATGCGCCGTCTTCGACGAGAATCGGCCGCCAGGGGGTGCATCCTGCAGCCTCGGGACGCTGGGCCTGCCGGCAGAATGCGCTTCTGGATGGACCCTCGGCACGGGACGGTGCCGACATGCACACGCGCCCCCAGTCCGCTGTGAGCTTGGCCGAAGAGCCTGGAAGGGGAGTAGTCGATGATCGACGTGGATGCCATGCGCAGCGGCATGAGCGCAGGCGAGTTCTTTCTCGAGTACTCGCCCTTCGTGTCGCTGGAAGACGGTGCCTGCCTGGGCGGCGAAGCGCTCGTGCGCTGGCGCCGCCCGTCGGGCGTGGTCATGCCCGACGAGTTCATCACGATTGCCGAGAACACGCCCTTTTCCGGCGAGTTGTGCTACTGGGTCATCGAGACGGCCGCGGCGGAACTGGGCGACTGGTTGCGCGCCAATCCAGCGCTCAGCCTGAGCATCAACGTGCCGCCGGAAATCCTGGGCCGCGGCGGCATCCGCTATGCCGCCGACAAGTGCGGGCTGTCGGAGCACTTTTCGCAACTGATCCTCGAGATCACCGAGCGCGGCATTCCGGACCTGATCGGGCTGCGCGCGCTGGAAGACTATGCGAACTGGGGCATCCGCATCGCCATCGACGATGTCAGTCGCGTCAGCGGCGCCAACCTGGCGGTAATGAGCCGGGCGCCGCTCACCCTGATCAAGATCGATGCCTCGCTGATTGCCCAGATCCAGCCGGACAATCCTGCGCCCGACTGGCTTGGAGGCGTTGCCGGCCTTATCCGCAGCGCCGGCCTCGAGGTCGTCGCCGAAGGTGTCGAGACCGAGCCACAGGCCTTGGCGGCGCGCGCGGCGGGCATCCAGATGGCCCAGGGACACTACTTCTCGCGCTCCATCAGCGCCGCGGCGCTGATGGCCTTTTGCAGTGCGCCGCGCCCGCCTTGGCCGTTGCCCGCGCCGGCCTGACCGGCGAGGTCCGGGCGTTTACTGCGGTACATCCGCTGGCCCTTGCGGGGGCTGCAGCCATGCCGTGTCCGGCGGGCACGCGGCCATCTCGACCCTGGGGCCCGCAGGCCGGGTATCCGGCGAATTCGGATGGCCATGCAGCGCTGCGCCTAACATCGCCGGGTGACTGCCTCTTCGGCGCCGATCCGGCGCATCCTTCTGGTCTCCGACCTGCACTACAGCCTGCCGCAGCTCGATTGGGTCGTGCGCGCTGCACCGTCCTTCGATCTCGTGGTGCTGGCCGGGGACCAACTCGACATCAGCTCCACCGTCTCGCTCGACGCGCAGTCGGTGGTCATCCTGCGCTACCTGGCGCTGTTGCAGGCGGCGGGCCGGGTGGTGGTGAGTTCCGGCAATCACGACCTCACCGGACCCGACGCCCAGGGCGAGCAGGCCGCGCTGTGGCTGGCCGAGGCCCGCGCCGCCGGGGTGCCGACCGATGGCGATTCGTTGAGCGACGGCCACACGCGCGTCACCATCTGCCCGTGGTGGGATGGCCCCAAGGGTCGTGCTGCATTGGAGGCGCAGTTGAGCGCCGACGCCGCCCGTCGGCCGGCAAAGTGGGTGTGGGTCTATCACTGGCCGCCACTCGGGTCACCCACCTGCTGGACCGGCAAGCGCGACTACGGCGATGCCGACCTGGGCGTATGGATCGACCAGCACCGGCCCGACATCGTGCTTACCGGCCATGTGCATGAGCCGCCTTTCAAGCCCACCGGCGCCTGGGCCGACCGCATCCGCGACACCTGGGTCTTCAACGCCGGCCGCCAGATCGGCCCGGTGCCTGCCCACATCGCGATCGATCTCGAGGACGGCTCGGCGTCTTGGAACTCCCTGCTCGGTGCCGAGGCATTGCGTCTCGCAGATGCCCGGGCGCCACAGCGCACCGTGTTCTGACGCGGGCCGCGTCTGACTGGTCGGCATGCAGCGGGCTGGCGCCATGGCACTCATACAGCTTCGCGTCCGGCAGTTTGCCCACCTTCGGTACATGGGCCGTTGGCGGGGCGCATTGCGGTCCTTCGGGGCCGCGCTCATTGCGGGCATTCGCTTCAACCCTTTGTGCCCGCTGGCCGCCAGCGGGGTGGCCGACTCCGTTCAGATGAATTCTTATTCACTGCGTTGGCCACCCCGCTGTCGGCCGGGTTCGTGGTCCACCACCGCCGCTCAAAGGCCTCGCTGCGTCCGGTCTGCGCAAATCACCGGCTTTGCAGGCCACGTAGTGGAGTTCGAATGCCGAGAATACAAAGGCGGGTGTCGAGCGCTGCGTTTAAGCCCACGAGGCTGCCAAGCTGAAGCCGAGTGCCGGCAAGGCCGAACTGCAACGCTTGCGCGTCGCAGCCAGGGCGACCGCCATCAAGGACAAGCGTGTGAACATCCGCTTGTCCTCGGTCGATCTGCTCGACATCCAGGCCAAGGCGCTTGAAGAAGGCATGCCTTATCAGACGCTGATTGCTAGCGTGCTGCACAAGCACGTGACGGGCAAGCTCGCAGAAAAGCAGCCGCCGTCGTCCGGCGCGCGACGACGCCCGACCCCTCGCTGACCCGCGCGGTGCGGGTGCAAGATCTGCTCGAATCGCGCCATCGCCGTTCCTGCCAGCGCCACGGACTGCCGCGGGCAATGGCTGCCGGACTCGATTGGGTCGCATCGCTGGTCTGGGTCGACGAGCGCTACGCGTATGGAGATCTGCGCCGCCCCGCTACGCCGGGCTCGGCGTTCCGCCCAGGTCGCGCAGCCGCCGCTGGTAGTCGGGCGACTGGCGCAGCAACCGCCCGGCCATCTCGCGCAGGCGGTCGACCTGCTCGTCGCTGAGAACGAAGCTGGTCGGCAGGTTGCGGCAACTCGAACCTGCTGCACTGTCCCGCCAAGAACGTGCTCACGGGCCTGGAGTTCGTGTGGGGCGGACTCGAACAGAAGAGCGGCGCGTCGGCCACCGACTACCGGCTGCAGTTCTCGACCAAGGTCACGTTCTGACGTCGGCGAGCCCCTCACCCGCCCGCGCGCTTGACGCGCCAGCCTTCGGCCTGCAGCAGCGTGACGATGCGATCGCAGTGGTCGCCCTGCACTTCCAGCACGCCGTCCTTGGCCGTGCCGCCGGCGCCGCAGGCGCTGCGCAGGCGCTTGCCCAATGCGGCCAGCGCGGCCTCGTCCAGCGGCAGGCCGCGCACCAGCGTCACCACCTTGCCGCCGCGGCCCTTGGACTCGCGGCTGACACGCACCACGCCGTCACCCTGGGGTGC
>DASQFA010000801.1:0-2000 GCA_035633375.1 Rubrivivax sp. | reverse complement strand
TCTTCAGCGAGCCCTTGACCGTCTTGAAGTTGGTCAACATGCCGCCCAGCCAGCGCTGGTCGACATAGGGCATGCCACAACGCTGGGCTTCCAGGGCGATGACCTCACGCGCCTGGCGCTTGGTGCCGATCATCAGGATCGTGCCGCGGCGCGCAGACAGCTGGCGGATGAACTTCATCGCGTCGTTGAAGAGCGGCTGCGTCTTCTCGAGGTTGATGATGTGGATCTTGTTGCGGTGCCCGTAGATGTACGGGGCCATCTTGGGGTTCCAGAAGCGCGTCTGGTGTCCGAAATGGACGCCGGCTTCCAGCATTTCACGCATGGATACAGACATGGATACTCCGAAGGTTGGGTCTTGAACTCCAGCCAGATCCGCACTGACGCGCCTTCAATGGGTTTCATTGTTGGCCTGCAGAGCGGCACCATTCGGCGGCCGGGTTCGCGGCATCGTTGACTGGCGCATTCATACTGCTGCGACAATTGTCGCGACGCATGCCCAATCAAGCCTTGAAATGATAACACGCGACACCGCCTTGGAGCCGTGCTCCAAGGCCGCCCGGGTGGTCGGCGGCCCGCGTGACGCAGCCGGTCCGTCCCTGCATCGCATTGGCACGGTGGGTTCGCCGGCCGGCCGTCATGTGTTCGCACGCCGCTTCGACCCTGGGCTGAATGTGTTGTGCCGCATCGCGCGCGAGCTCACCCGCCGAGGCCGCTGAGACATGCGCGTGGCGATCATCGGCGCCGGCATCGTTGGTGTCACGTCGGCGTTCGAGCTGGCCGCAGACGGGCATCAGGTGACGGTGTTCGAGCGCCACGCCAGTGTCGCCAGCGAAGCCAGCTTCGCCAATGCCGGCGTGATCGCGCCCGGATACGTCACTCCCTGGGCCGCGCCGGGCATGCCAATGAAGGTGCTGGCCCACCTGTTCGGCCGCCATGCGCCGGTGCGCTTTGGCGGCATCAACGCACTCGCCCATCTGCCCTGGATGTGGCGCTGGTGGCGCGCCTGCAATCCCGCCATCCACCAGGCCAATCGCGGGCGCATGTACAGCCTGGCCAAGTACAGCCAGCAGCGCCTGCAGGCGCTGACCCAAAGCCTGGAACTCGAGTACGACCAGGCGCGCGGTGTGCTGGTGCTGCTGCGCAGCGCACGCGATCTGGCGCGCGCCCAGGGCTCGCTGCGCATGCTGAGCGAACTGCAGGTGCCCTTCGAATTGCTCGACGCGGCGCAGTGCCGCTACCTGGAGCCCGGGCTGAATGCCGACATGCCCTTGGCCGCTGCCATCTCGTTGCCGCAGGATGGCGTGGGCAACTGCCGCCAGTTCGCGCAGCAGCTGCGAGCCCAGGCGCAGGCGCGCGGCGCGCGTTTCCTGCTCCGGCACGAGGTGCAGGCCCTGGTGGCGGGCGCCCTGCCGCGCGTCGTCGCGCGCGACCTGGGCACACCCGCCACCGGCCGTGGCACAAGCGCGGCCGTTGCGGCCTTGGATCTCGAATTCGACGCCGTGGTGGTGTGCGCCGGACACCAGGCCAACCGGCTGCTGCGTCCGCTGGGCCTGGCGCTGCCGATCATCGCGGTGTATGGCCACTCGCTCACGGCGGCGCTGCGTGTGGACGACGCACATGCGGCCACCGCGCCGCGAGGCGCCGTCATGGACGAGAAGTTCAAGGTGGCGGTGTCGCGCCTCGGCCAGCGCATCCGCGTGGCGGGCAGCGCCGAGCTTGGCGGTGCGCCCGACAGGATGAACGAAGCCGCACTGGCCACCTTGTACAAGGTTCTCGACGACTGGTTCCCCGGCGCGGCAAGTCTGTCGCAGGTGCAGCGCTGGAAAGGTGCGCGCCCGATGCTGCCGGACGGCCCGCCTGTGCTGGGCTCCAGCCGCAGCGCCGGCATCTGGCTGAACCTTGGCCATGGCTCCAGCGGATGGGCGCTGGCCTGCGGCTCGGCGCGGGTGCTGGCCGACCTGATGGCGCGGCGTGAGCCGGCCATCGACATCACCGGCCTG
>DASQFA010000800.1:0-1851 GCA_035633375.1 Rubrivivax sp. | reverse complement strand
TTTATCCCGAGTACACCGGCAACGGCGCCTTCTTCTTCGCCGACGAAAAGAACCCGGCCTGGAAGAACCACGCGGCCGGCTTCGCACGCGTCAAGGCGCTGGATCTGGAGCGCCACAAGCTGGTGTGGCTGCCGCCCTCGCCGGCCAACAACACCTGGGCCATTGCCGTGCGCAAGGATCTGGCGCACCAGCACAAGTTGAAGTCGCTGGCCGACCTGGGCCAGTACCTTTCCGCCGGTGGCAAGTTCAAGCTCGCCGCCTCGGCCGAGTTCGTCGAGCGCGCCGATGCGCTGCCGGCCTTTCAGGCGGCCTACGGCTTCAAGCTGCGCCAGGAGCAGTTGCTCACGCTGGCCGGCGGCGACACCGCCGTCACCCTCCGCGCGGCGGCCGAGCAGACTTCCGGCGTCAATGCCGCCATGGCCTACGGCACCGATGGCCCGGTGGCCGCGCTCGGCCTGCTCATCCTCGAAGACCCCAAAGGCGTGCAGCCGGTGTATGCGCCGGCACCGGTGATCCGCGCCGAGGTGCTGGCGCGCCAGCCGAAGATCGCCACGCTGCTGGCCCCGGTCTTCGCCTCGCTCGACGGCCCCACGCTGCAGCGGCTGAACGCGCAGATCGCGCTCGAAGGCCAGGACGCGCGCAAGGTGGCCGAGGCGCACCTCAAGGCCAAGGGCCTGATGCCGTGAGCCTGACGCCGGGGCCGCGTGGCCCGCGCGGCGGGCCGCTGCGGCACCTGCGAGCGCAGTGGGTGCTGGCGCTGCTGGTGGCGGGCTTGGCGGCGGCGCTGCTGGGCCTGCCGTTACTGACGATCGCGCCGAACCGGCTGGTCAGCGGCCGCGGTGTGAACTTGCTGGCGCTGGCTTCGGGCGCGTGGCTGTTGGCGCCGCCATTGCTGCTGCTGGCCACGACCGTGATGGTGCGGCCGCGCCGCGCCCTGTACGTCGTCTGCGCGGCCACCGCGGGGGTGTGGCTGCTCGCTCTGGTGGCCTTCGCCGGCGCCGAGGCAGCGCGCCAGGCGGCGTTGCTGCCGGAACTGGCGCGCATCTCGCTGGGCGGTGGCTTCTGGCTGGCGCTGTGGCTGGGCTGGGCGGTGTATGCCGATGCGCTGCGCCGCGCCGCGCCGCCTCGCGGGGCTGCGAGGGCCGCGCACGCGCTGCTGCTGCTGTCGCTGGCGGGGCTGTTGTACAGCGGTGCACTCGACGCGCTGTCGCTGCTGAAGGAGTACGCCAACCGCCAGGATGTGTTCCAGGCCGCGCTCGGGCGCCATCTGCAGATCGTGGCCACCACGCTGGCCGCGGCGCTGGTGGTCGGCCTGCCGCTCGGCCTGGCCGCGGCGCGGCGGCCCCGCCTGGCGCGGCCCTTGTTCGCGCTGCTGAACGGCGTGCAGACTGTGCCGTCGATCGCCCTCTTCGGCCTGCTCATCGGGCCGCTGGCCTGGCTGGGCCAGGCGTGGCCCGGTTGGGGCCTGCAGGGCATCGGCCTGCTGCCGGCGGTGATCGCACTGACGCTGTATGCGCTGCTGCCGATCGTGCACGGCGTGGTCTCGGGCCTGCAGCAGGTGCCGCCTGCGGCGATCGATGCCGCCACCGGCATGGGCATGAGCCGGCGCCAGCGCCTGTGGCAGGTGGAGCTGCCGCTGGCGCTGCCGGTGCTGCATTCGGCGCTGCGGCTGACCACCGTGCAACTGGTAGGGCTGGCGGTGGTGGCGGCGCTGATCGGTGCCGGCGGCCTGGGCGCGATCATCTTCCAGGGCCTGCTCAGCAGCGCGCTCGACCTGGTGCTGCTGGGCGTGCTGCCGGTGGTGGCGCTGGCGCTGGCCATCGATGCCGCCTTCGGGCTGCTGGCGCCGAC
>DASQFA010000799.1:0-3172 GCA_035633375.1 Rubrivivax sp. | reverse complement strand
GGTGGCGCCATGCAGGCGCTGCGCCGGCCCGAAGACCTCGCCGCGGAAGCTGTGGGCGATCATGAAGTGGTCTCTGACGTTGACGGCGTACATGGCTGCGGGGCTTTCAGGCTTGGGTTAAGGGGTGGGTTCGGGGGGCAGATTCAGGCGCGTGACTGGGCGTCGGGCGCCGGTGGGTAGTCGATGCGGTGGCACAGGGTGCCGGCCTCGGTGCCCGTCTCGTTGCCAGTCTCGCTGCCAGTCTCGCTGATCGGCGGGCCGGCCCGCTGGGCTAGCACCTGGGGCAGCTCGGCGAAGGGCGAGCGGTGCGTGATCAAGCCGTCCAGCACCGGGGCGTTCAGCAGCGACAGGGCCAGCGCCAGCCGCCGCCGGTGGCTCCAGCGTGGGCGCTGCGCGCTGGCCACGCAGCCCACCTGCGAGCTCTTCAGAACCAGCCGCCGCGAATGGAAGGCCTGGCCAAGAGGGACCTCCACCGCACGGCTGCCGTACCAGCTGAGCTCCAGCGCAGTGGCCAACCCGGCGGCCGCGCCGCTGGTGTGGACGACGAGGTCGGCGTCGGGCGTTGCGGCAGCCGGCAGGGCGAAGCCGGCGCCCAGTGCTGCGGCCAGTTCGGCGCGCGCCGGCACGGTGTCGACGACCTGCACCATGCAGCCCGGCACCCGCGTGGCCAGCCACGCCACCAGCAGGCCGAGCGTGCCGCCGCCGACCACCGCGACGCGGTCGCCGATGCGCGGGGCAGCGTCCCACAGCGCGTTGATCGCGGTCCCCAGCAGTGCTGCCAGCACCGCCCGGCCCGCGGGAACTCCGGGCGGTACTGGCAGCACCGAGTCGGCGGGCACCTGGTACAGGGTCTGGTGCGGATAGAGGCAGAAGACGGTGCGGCCGAGCAGCGCTGCCGGACCTTCCTCGACCCGGCCGACGTTGACATAGCCGTACTTCACAGGCCACGGGAAGTCGCCGGCCTGGAAGGGCGCGCGCATGCGCTCGTATTCGCTGGCCGGCACCTCACCGCGCAGCACGACGCCTTCCGTGCCGCGGCTGATTGCGCTGTGCAGGGTGCGCACCCGCACCTGCCCGTCGGCCAGCGCCGGCAGGGTTTCGGTGCGCAGTTCGGCTCGACCAGGAGCCACCACCCAACAGGCGCTGGACGCGAAGCCGTGATGGGTTGCCGGGTTGGAAGGGGGGGTGGTCAGACTTGTGGGGTGTTCAGGGCGGCGGGCTGCGGCGCGGCCGGTCACGGCTGCCCGATGTCCGCACACCGCACATTGCAGCGCAACAGATGGTACGGTGCAAGCGATGAAGGCGCCAGGACAGCCCTATTCGCCAACGCCTCTCGGGCGGCTTCGCATCGCGCCAGCGGCTGCGGCATCCCCTGCCCTGGTCAGCAACGCCATGCGCGATGCCGCGATCGTTGGCGGTGGCGTGATGATGCCGGCCCTGGCGACGGCCCTTTCGGCCGGTTTCGGGTCGGCCTATGCGGTCATGACCCTGCTCTGGTTCGTCGCCGGCGTCCTGCTGGTGCGGCATGGGTTGCGTAGGGGCACCCACCCCCATGCGCGCTTCGGCGGGGCCAACCGCGTCACGTTGTTGCGCTTGGCGCTGGCGTGTCTGCTCGTCGGCCTGCTGTGCGAAGCAGCCTGGGCGCCACCGCTGGCTGCCGAGGGCCGCGCAGGGCTGGCCTGGGGCGTGGTCGCGCTGGCCACCTTGACGGCGCTGCTCGACGCCGCAGACGGCCCGCTGGCCCGCCGCAGCGGCCTGGCCAGTGCCTTCGGCGCGCGCTTCGACATGGAGACCGATGCGGCCTTCATCCTGGTGCTGTGCGCGCTGGTCTGGCAGGTCGGACAGACCGGGCACTGGGTGCTCACGGCCGGCCTGCTGCGCTACGCCTTCGTGGCCGCCGCGCGGCCCTGGCCCTGGCTTGCCGCGCCCCTGGCGCCCAGCCGCCGCCGCCAGACGGTGTGCGTGGTCCAGATCACGAGCCTGATCATCTGTCTGGCCCCGATCGTCCCGCCCGCCCTGGCTACGGCCCTGGCGGCGTCAAGTCTGGCGCTGCTGAGCCTGTCCTTTGCCATCGACATCCGGACCTTGGCGCGAGTGCGCCCCCCCAGCCTGGAGGCATGAATATGCCCGCACGACGCCTTGCCACCTTCAACCCACGGCAGGCGGCAAGCCACCTGCGCCGGCGCACGCTATTGGGCGCACTGGCCGGCCTGGCCCTGGCCGGCGTAGGCCTGCTGCCAGCCGCACCTGCGATGGCCCAGGCAGCACGCTACGAGATCGACCCCGACCATCTCACCGTAGCGTTCCTGGTCGACCATGTTGGCTACGCCAAGACGCTGGGCCTCTTCCGCACGGCCCGCGGGAGCTACAGCTTCGACGAGGCCAACGCCAGGCTGTCGGCAGTGCGCATCGAGGTCGACACCAGCAGCGTCTTCACCAACCAGCGCAAGCGAGACGACCACTTGAAGGGCCCCGACTTCCTGAACAGCAGCGAGTTTCCGCGCATGGTGTTCACTGCCGACACCGCACGCCGCACCGGCGAACGCAGTTTCGAGATCTCCGGCCAGCTGCAACTGCTGGGCAAGACCCAGCCGCTGACCCTACAGGCCACCTGGAACAAGAGCGCCGAGTCGCCGCTGGGTGGCTTCGGTCGCAAGCCCTACGTGATGGGCGTGTCCGCCCGCGGCAGTTTCAAGCGCAGTGCCTACGGCATGAACTACGCCGTGGCCAATGGCTGGGTTGGCGACGAAGTGGCTCTGATCATCGAGTTTGAGGCGATCCGGCAGTGAGCGCGGCGAGGTCGGGCACCAGAAGAGAGGATGTATCGGCTCCAGCGTGCATGCGATGCCGCGGCCTTCCTTCGCGTCTTGCCTGCCCATTGCTGTTGGCGGTCGTGCATAGGCTGCTGGCGCCGGCCATGACCTTGACCGCCAGCCGCGACGGCGCACCGCTAGTATGAGACTACTCGATGTTCGGTGTCGCTGTACTGCTCTGGACGCTGGTGCTGACGGTTGCCCCGAAAGTTTCATCGTCAGGGTGATGAAGGGGCCGGCGTATGGGGCTGATGGCTATGCGCTGCCGAATCGGCAGGACGACGCCATGCCCGATCATCGTCTGAAGTGTTGAACTGGTTGCCGGCCGAGCTGTGTTGAGCGCTTGCCCGAAAACAGTT
>DASQFA010000798.1:0-7382 GCA_035633375.1 Rubrivivax sp. | reverse complement strand
CGCCAGCGCGGCATCGGTGCGCGCCACGAAGGTGGCAATGGCCGACACCGGCAGCGCGATGTCGTGCTTGATGTTCGCACCCTCCTGGCCTTGCGCCAGCGGAATCGATTCGCGCAGGTGCCACAAGGCCTGTGACTGCGCCAGGCTCTCGGCCAGCACCGCATCGTCGATCGCGCCGGCCTGCAGCGCGGCTTCGAGCAGCGCTTCGAAGCGTGTGCGCGCCGGTGCCTCGCCCTCGTGGTCGCACTGCTCCAGCAGCACGGTCCAGGCCGCATGCGGCAGCGGCCGGGGCAGGGCGGGGAAGTGCTTGCCCACCAGGTCCAGCGAAAAGCGGTTCATGACCTCGAAGCCGGTGAGCGCGTCACCGAGCCGCGCGCGTGCCAGCCCGAGCAGCGCCACGCATTGCTCCAGCGAGCCGGCCGCCGCCAGCGCGGTGGTCACGGCCGCGGGCATCGGGCTGAGCTTCAGCGTGGCCGCGGTGATGATGCCCAGCGTGCCTTCGCTGCCGATGAACAGGTCGCGCAGGTCGTAGCCGGTGTTGTCCTTGCGCAGACCACTCAGCCCGTCCCACACCTGGCCATCGGCGGTCACCACCTCCAGCCCCAGGCACAGCTCGCGTGCGTTGCCGAAGCGCAGCACCCGCGTGCCGCCGGCGTTGGTGGCCAGGTTGCCGCCAATGGTGCAACTGCCCTCGGCGGCCAGGCTCAGCGGAAACATCAGCCCGGCGTCGGCCGCGGCCTGCTGCACCGCCTGCAGCACGCAGCCGGCCTCGACCGTGAAACTCAAGTTGGCCGCATCGAGATGGCGCATGCGGTTCATTCGCGTCAGGCTGAGCAGCACCTGCGTGCCGCTGGCATCGGGTACGCTGCCGCCCACCAGGCCGGTGTTGCCACCCTGCGGCACCAGGCTCGTGCCATGCGCCGCGCAGGCTTGCAGCACGGCGGCCAACTGCGCGGTGCTTGCCGGGCGCACCACGGCCAGCGCACGGCCGCGGAAGCGCCCGCGCCAATCCAGCTCATAGGCCGACAGATCGCCGTGCGCGAGCACGTGGTGGTCGCCCACGCAATCGCGCAAGTCGCGCAAAAGCCCCTGGCTCATGCCGCGGCGGCCTGCGCGGCACGGCGCAGGCGCCAGCGCACATGCAGCGCACAGGCCGTGAAGAGCAGCAGGCTCAGCGCCACCTCGATGCCCGCCAGCAGCGCGGACAGGCCGCTTTCGGTGGTGACGCGCACCACGCCTTCGGCGAAATACAGCCACACCAGCAGGCTGACCCAGCGGTAGGTGTACATGCGCGCGCGCAGCAGGCCGGGCAGCGGCAGCAGCAGCGGCAGCACCTTGATGGCCAGCGTGCCCGTGCCGGTGGGTGCCAGCCAGAGTTCCCAGGCCAGGCCGAGCACGATCAGCCCCACCACGCTGCCCACCGCCAGCCAGCGCGACCAGCGCACGATCGGGTCCATGGCCTGGGCGGCGGCGGGGCTGGCGGCATCCTGCATGCTGGCATCATAGCCATCATGAGCACGCTCAACGGCCTGTGGCAAATGGGCGCCGACCAGTTGGCGACGCTGCTGCAGACGCTGCGCAACTGGCCCTGGTTCGACACCGCGCGCACGCTGCGCCTGCGCTTCCGCGAAGACCGCCTGGGCATCACCGCCAGCAGCCTGACCTTCACCACCATCATCGCGCTGGTGCCGCTGGTGACCGTGATGCTGGCGCTGTTCTCCGCGTTCCCGATCTTTGCCAAGTTCCAGGGCGCGCTGCAGGAGTACTTCCTGCAAAGCCTGGTGCCGGACGGCATTGCCAAGCCGGTGATGGCCGGGTTGACGCAGTTTGCCGCCCAGGCCCGCCGGCTGGGCACGGCCGGGCTGGTGTTCCTGCTGGTCACCTCGCTGGCGCTGATGCTCACCATCGACCGCACGCTCAACGCCATCTGGCGCGTGCGCAAGCCGCGCCCGATCGCGCAGCGCGTGCTCGTGTACTGGGCGGCCATCACGCTCGGCCCGCTGCTGCTGGGCATCAGCCTGAGCCTGAGCTCGTATGCGCTGACCGCCTCGCGCGGGTTCGTCGATGCCCTGCCTGGCGGGCTGTCGCTGCTGCTGAACCTCCTCGGATTCATCGTGCTGGTGCTGGCCATGTCCGGGCTGTTCCGCTACGTGCCCAATACCGGCGTGCGCTGGCGACATGCCCTGGCCGGTGGCGTGTTCGTGGCGGTCGGCTTCGAGGTCGCCAAGCGCGCGCTGGCCTGGTACGTGGGCTCGATGCCCGACATCTCCATCGTCTATGGCGCCTTCGCCACCGTGCCGATCCTGCTGTTGTGGATCTATCTGTCGTGGCTGATCGTGCTTTTCGGCGCCGTCATCGCCGCTTATGCCCCGAGCCTGCAGATGCACCTGGTGCTTCAAGGCGACGCGCCCGGGCAGCGCTTTGCGCTGGCCGTGGCGCTGCTGCGCGAATTGCAGCGCGCGCGCGCCGCGCCGCCGCATGGCCTGACGATTGCCCAGGTGGCGGCCGGCCAGCGCATCGATCCGCTGCAGGTGGAGCCGCTGATGGAGCTGCTGGTCACGCTGGGCTGGGTGGCGCGGCTGGACGACGAGGGCGCCAAGCGCCATGTGCTGCTGTGCGATGCGGCCACCACGGCGGCCGAAGTGCTGATCGACCGCCTGCTGCTCGCCCCCGATGCGCGCACGCGGGCCTTCAGGCAGCGCGCGGCGCTGGGCCGGATGACGATTGCCGATCTGATCGCCGCCTGATGCGCGCGCACCGTCGATGCCTGTTGCGCCATCCAGGCAGACGGCGTCGACCCGCTGGGGCGCTTGGCGCGTGCCACGGCCCAAGCCTGGCAGGCGCCTGGTGCAAGTGGCGGGTGCAAGTGGCGGGTTGTGCGCGGTCCGGTGGCTACCGATAATCCGCTCAAAGCCGCTGCGCAGCCCGCATGAAAACCGCCGTCGCCTGCCCGTACATGCCTTGCGGCGCCCGCCCGCGGCTGCCGTGCCACGCCGGGGGCCCGGCGTGAGTGCCACCATCACCGGCATTGCCTCGATGGCCACACGCCTGGTGCTGGCCGAACTGGCCGACGCCTACCAGCGGAGCAGCGGCGTCAAGGTGCACTTCGAATCGGTCGGCGGCGTGGATGCCGCGCGGCGGGTGCAGGCGGGCGAAGCCTTCGACGTGGTGGTGCTCGCCGCCGAGGCCATCGACACCCTCGTCGCCGCGGGCCGCGCTGTCGCCGCCAGCAGGGTCGACCTGATGCAATCCGGCGTGGCGATTGCCGTGCGCGCCGGCTCACCGCGGCCGGACATCGGCACGCAAGATGCGTTGCGCCAGGCGCTGCTGTCGGCGCGCACGGTGGGCTATTCCACCGGACCGAGCGGCGTGGCGCTGAGCCGGCTTCTCGCTCGCTGGGGCCTGGCCGACAGGCTGCGCGACCGCATCGTGCAGGCGCCTGCGGGCGTGCCGGTGGGTGCGCTGGTGGCCAGCGGCGAGGTCGAACTCGGTTTCCAGCAGCTCAGCGAGTTGATGCATCTCGAAGGCATCGACGTGCTCGGCCCGATGCCCCATGGTGTCGAGATCGTGACCACTTTCTCGGGCGCGCGCTGCGCCGCATCGTTGCAGCCCGAAGCCGTGAGCGGGCTGCTCGATTTCCTGCGCTCGGGCGATGCCGCCCAGGCCAAGCGCCGCCACGGCATGGCGCCGGCATGACGGCCGCAGCCCGCCGCAACCCGCCACACAGGAGCCGATCGAGATGATCATCGACTGCCATGGCCACTACACCACCGCGCCCAAGGCGCTGGAAGACTGGCGCCACCTGCAGATCGCCGGCATCCAGGACGTTGCGCGCAAGCCCAAGGCCGCCGATCTGAAGATCAGCGACGACGCCTTGCGCGAGTCGATCGAGAGCAACCAGCTGCGCCTGATGACGCAGCGTGGCAGCGATCTCACCATCTTCAGCCCGCGCGCCAGTTTCATGGCGCACCACATCGGCGATTTCCAGGTCAGCAGCACCTGGGCCGCGATCTGCAACGAGCTGTGCTGGCGCGTAGGCCAGATGTTCCCGCAGCATTTCATCCCGGCGGCGATGCTGCCGCAAAGCCCCGGCGTGGACCCGGCCAGCTGCATCCCCGAGCTGGTGAAGTGCGTCGAGCAGTTCGGCAACGTCGGCATCAACCTGAACCCCGACCCCTCGGGCGGCCACTGGACCTCACCCCCGCTGAGCGACCGCCACTGGTACCCCATCTACGAGAAGATGGTCGAGCACGACATCCCGGCGATGATCCATGTCAGCAACAGTTGCAACGCCTGCTTCCACACCACCGGCGCGCACTACCTGAACGCCGACACCACGGCCTTCATGCAGTGCCTGACCAGCGATCTGTTCAAGGATTTCCCGACGCTGAAGTTCATCATCCCGCACGGCGGCGGCGCGGTGCCCTACCACTGGGGGCGCTTCCGCGGCTTGGCGCAGGAGCTGAAGAAGCCGCTGCTCGAGGAGCACCTGCTGAACAACATCTTCTTCGACACCTGCGTCTATCACCAGCCGGGCGTCGACCTGCTGACGCGGGTGATCCCGGTGAAGAACATCCTGTTCGCCAGCGAGATGATCGGCGCGGTGCGCGGCATCGACCCTGAGACCGGGCACTACTACGACGACACCAAACGCTACATCGAGGCCAGCAGCATCGTCGTCGGCGACGACCGGCACATGATCTACGAAGGCAACGCCCGGCGCGTTTTTCCGCGGCTCGATGCCGCGCTGAAGAAACAGGGCCGATAGACCGCCACAAGACCAGGGCCGCGAGGCCCGCCATTCCTGCAAGGACCATCATGTACAACCTGGGCATCGTCAAGCGCCACATCGAACGCGCGGATCGCGCCGCGGTTGAGCAGTTGTCGCATTTCGGAGTGGCCACCGTGCACGAGGCCATGGGCCGTGTCGGCCTGATGCGGCCCTACATTCGCCCGATCTACAGCGGCGCGCATCTATGCGGCACGGCGGTGACGGTGCTGCTGCACCCGGGCGACAACTGGATGATGCATGTCGCGGCCGAGCAGTTGCGCGAAGGCGATGTCGTCGTCGCCGCGTGCACCGCCGAGACCACCGATGGCTTCTTCGGCGATCTGCTGGCCACCTCGTTTCGCGCGCGCGGCGCCCGGGGCCTGGTCATCGATGGCGGCTGCCGCGACCTGAAGGACCTGACGGCGATGCGCTTCCCGGTGTGGAGCCGGGCCGTCAGCGCCAAGGGCACGATCAAGGCCACGCTCGGTTCGGTGAACGTGCGCGTGGTCTGTGCCGGCGCCGAGGTCAACCCCGGCGACGTGGTCATTGCCGACGATGATGGCGTGGTGGTGGTGCCGGCGCCGATGGCGCAGCAGGTGGCCTTCGCGGCCGCGCAGCGCGAAGCCAACGAAGTGCAAAAGCGTGCCAAGCTGGCTGCCGGCGTGCTGGGCCTGGACATGTACGACATGCGTCCGGCACTCGAGAAGGCCGGCTTGAAGTACATCGACTGAGCATGGGCGCCGATCCGAAGAAGTGGCATCTGGGCCTGGTCGGCTACGGCGAGGTCGGCCGCATCCTGGCCGAGGACCTGCGCGCGCAGGGCGTGACGGTGTCGGCCTACGACCTCAAACTCGAGAGTGACGCCGGTGCGGCGATGCGTGACCACGCGGCGCGCCATGGCGTCATGACCTGTGCTTCGCATGCGGCACTGGCGCCACGTGCCGACTTGCTGATCTCGGCGGTGACTGCCAGCCAGGCGGTGCCGGTGGCGCAGGCATGCGCGCCGTGCATGCGGCGCGGCGCACGCTTCCTGGATTTCAACTCGGCCTCACCGAAGGCAAAGATCCGTTGCGCCGGACTGATCGACGCCACCGGCGCGGCCTACGTCGAAGCCGCGGTCATGAGCTCGATCCTGCCGCTTCGCCTGCGCAGCCCGCTGCTGCTGGGCGGCAAGCATGCGACGCGGCTGCAGCCGATGCTCGCCGCACTGGGCTTCGACGCCAAGGTGGTGTCAAAGGAGCTCGGCGCGGCCAGCGCCATCAAGATGTGTCGCAGCGTGATGATCAAGGGCCTGGAGGCGATGGTCGTCGAGAGCTTCACGGCGGCGCGCGCCTATGGCGTGGAGGACGCGGTGCTGGCCTCGCTGGCGCAGAGCTTTCCCGGCATCGATTGGGAAAGGCAGGGCGCCTACTTCTTCCAGCGCGTCATCGAACATGGGCGCCGCCGCAGCGAAGAAATGCGCGAGGTCGCCGAAACGGTTCGCGAGATCGGCCTGGTGCCGTGCTCTGCCGAAGGCAGCGCCGAACGCCAGGCCTTCATTGCCGACCTGGCCGACGCGGGGCTTTTCGGTGTGCCGGGCAGCGCGCAGTTCGCGCGCAGTGCCGACTGGCGCATCGAGGCCGACCGCCTCATCGCCAGCGTGCTGCCCAATCGCTGAAGGCTCGTCCTTGGAATTCACCAAGACCCCGGGTTGGCTCGACTGGTTTGCCCGCCCCAGCCGACCGCGCTTCAAGCTGCCTGCGGGCAGCGTCGATGCGCATTGCCATGTGTTCGGCCCCGGTTCGCAGTTTCCCTACGCACCCGAGCGCAAGTACACGCCCTGCGACGCGTCGAAGCAGCAGCTGTTCGCGCTGCGCGAGCACCTTGGTTTCGCGCGCAACGTGGTCGTGCAGGCCACCTGCCATGGCGCCGACAACCGCGCGCTGATCGATGCGCTGGCAAGCTCCGAGGGCCTGGCGCGTGGCGTGGCCACGGTGCGGCGCAGCATCGTCGATGCCGAACTGCAGCAGATGCATGCCGCCGGCGTGCGCGGCGTACGCTTCAATTTCGTCAAGCGGCTGGTCGATTTCACGCCCAGGGACGAGCTGATGGACATCGCCGCGCGCATCGCCCCTCTGGGCTGGCATGTGGTGATCTACTTCGAGGCCGTCGACCTGCCCGAGCTGTGGAACTTCTTCACCGCGCTGCCGACGACCATCGTCGTCGACCACATGGGCCGCCCCGATGTCGGCCTGCCGCCCGACGGGCCGCAGTTCGAGCTGTTCGTGAAGTTCATGCGCGACCACCCCAATGTGTGGAGCAAGGTCAGCTGCCCCGAGCGCCTGTCCGTCACCGGGCCGAAGGCGCTGCACGGCGAGCCGGGTCTGCAACATGGCGCCTACCGCGACGTGCTGCCCTTCGCCCGGCGCATCGTCGAGTCCTTCCCCGAGCGTGTGCTGTGGGGCACAGACTGGCCGCACCCGAACCTCAAGGACCACATGCCCGACGACGGCTTGCTGGTCGACTTCATCCCGCACATCGCCACCACGCCCGAGCTGCAGCGCAAGTTGCTGGTCGACAACCCGATGCGGCTGTACTGGCCCGAGGAAGTGAAAGGCTGAGCCATGCCTCT
>DASQFA010000797.1:0-39475 GCA_035633375.1 Rubrivivax sp. | reverse complement strand
TCGCGACGCGCTCCTGCAGCTTTTCCTTGTCGTAGTCGCTCGTCGCATCCTCGACCTGCTTGCGGATGTTCTTGACGCGCGCTTCGATCGCCGCCTTCTCGCCGCCGCCGTCGATGATGGTGGTGTTTTCCTTGCCCACTTCGACGCGCTTGGCCTGGCCCAGATCGGCCAGAGTGACCTTCTCGAGCGTCAGGCCGACCTCTTCGGCGATGACCTTGCCGCCGGTCAGGATGGCGATGTCTTCGAGCATGGCCTTGCGGCGGTCACCGAAGCCCGGCGCCTTGACGGCCACGACCTTCAGGATGCCGCGGATGGTGTTGACCACCAGCGTGGCCAGCGCCTCGCCCTCGATCTCTTCGGCGATGATCAGCAGCGGACGGCCGCTCTTGGCCACTTGCTCCAGCGTCGGCAGCAGGTCGCGGATGTTGCTGATCTTCTTGTCGTACAGCAGCACGTACGCGCCTTCGAGGATGGCGCTCTGCTTCTCGGGGTTGTTGATGAAGTAGGGCGACAGGTAGCCGCGGTCGAACTGCATGCCTTCGACGATGTCGAGCTCGTTGTCCAGGCTCTTGCCGTCTTCGACAGTGATGACGCCTTCCTTGCCGACCTTGTCCATCGCATCGGCAATGATCTTGCCGATTGACTCGTCGCTGTTGGCGGAGATCGAGCCGACCTGGGCGATTTCCTTCGAGGTGGTGGTCGGCTTGGACTGCTTCTTCAGCTGCTCGACCAGGGCCGTCACGGCCTTGTCGATGCCGCGCTTCAGGTCCATCGGGTTCATGCCTGCGGCCACGTACTTCATGCCTTCGCGCACGATGGCCTGGGCCAGCACGGTGGCGGTGGTCGTGCCGTCACCGGCCAGATCGCTGGTCTTGGAAGCAACTTCCTTGACCATCTGCGCACCCATGTTCTGGAGCTTGTCCTTGAGCTCGATTTCCTTGGCCACCGAGACACCGTCCTTGGTGACGGTGGGGGCGCCAAACGAACGCTCGAGCACCACGTTGCGGCCCTTCGGGCCGAGTGTGATCTTGACCGCGTTGGCCAGGATGTTCACACCTTCGACCATGCGGTGACGGGCATCGCTGCCGAAAATGACGTCTTTTGCTGCCATATGTATTTCTCCGGAATCAGTTCAGGGGGTTCTAGATCGGACGATTCACTTGCGTCTTCTGCCGAGCCTTCGGCTCTTGACTTGGCTGTGCCAAGCTCAATCTGGCTTGCGACGCAAGCAATCGCCGCAGATGATTACTTCTCGACGACAGCGAAGAGGTCTTCTTCCTTCATGACCAGCAGTTCTTCGCCATCGACCTTGACCGTCTGGCCGCTGTACTTACCGAACAGCACGCGATCACCGACCTTGATGTTCAGGACGACGAAGTCGCCCTTTTCGTTGCGTTTGCCAGGGCCCACCGCCAGCACTTCACCCTGGTCGGGCTTCTCGGCCGCGTTGTCGGGAATGACGATGCCAGAGGCCGTCTTGGTTTCCTGTTCCAGGCGCTTGACGATCACCCGATCGTGCAAAGGACGAAGTTTCATTGCATCTCCTAAAGGTTCAATTTGAGCACTGACAAAGCGCACCAAGTAAGTTGGCGCACATCAACTTTTCCGATCACCCTGCAGTTTGCACAGCGACCAATCGCTAGCACTCGTCTCTCACGAGTGCTAGCAATCAGATTATAAGGGCGCGAGCGTTGAGTTCAAGGGGCGAATTCGACGCTGGAGCTTGACACCGCTGTCACGGCGGCCATGCGGGGCGGGTCAGTGCGGGATGCCGCGCACGGGATCGTCGCCATCGGATTCCGACCGCTTGTCGGATTCCACCCGATAGTTCTCGCTGGCCCAGGCACCAAAGTCGGCATTGCGACAACGCGCACTGCAAAAGGGTCGTGACGGATTGTCGGCCGAGTAGGAGGCCTGCATGCCGCACGAAGGGCAGCGCACCCAGCGGGCCTTGGTCGCGCTTGTCGCCATCACGAACACAGCGTGAGTTCGAATTCGGTGTCGTTGGCGCTGGGTTTGAGCCGGCCGTCGGCGTCCGGCTGCATCATTCGCACCATGGCCATGAGCCGGTGGCCGCTGATTTCGGGCACCAGCTGCTCCGCAGGCTGTAGACGTACCCGCATCAGATGGTAGGTCCGCCCCGGCGGCAAGCTTTGCTGGAACTGCCCAGCGACGGCCACCACCCGTTGGGGTGCGCCGCTGTCTCGCACCAGGCCCAGCAATACATGCAGCGCTTCAGCCAACGGCATCAAGCTGGTGGTCCACCGACCCAGGTCGGCGCGCCGGCTCGCCGCGGGATGCTGTTGCCAAGCGTAGTAACCCGGCAGGTCGAATTCGCAGGTGCCGCCGGGAATGCTGATGCGACTGCGGATGCTCATCAGCCAGTCGTTGCTGGTCAGTGCCTGCCCGGCCTTGCCAACGAGTTGGTTGAGGCCGTCGAAGGCGTGATCGATGCGGGCCACGACTTCATCCAGTGCCGCCTCGGAAATCTGCGGGTTGCCTCGATATCCTTGCAACAGGGAACGGTGGCGCTCGAGCTCCTTCAGCAGGTCGGACTTCAGGTCGGCTCGCGCCGCCACGTCCATGATCTCGAACACTGTTGCCAGCGCGAAGTGGTGGTCGACCGGGGTCTCGCGCCGCATGAGTTGACCGAGACGATCGAACAGATGCTCCACACGCAGCATCGTGCGGATGCCTTCGTTGAAGGGGTATTCGTAAACAACCAAGGCCGGGCTCTCCGGGGACGGGCGTTCGATCAAGCGGGCGGTAGTCGACTGACTGCGCCGGATTGTTTCACAGGCCCGACGCGCCGCCTCGCGTCATGGCGTTCCACCGGTTCCAAAGGACTTGCACCTCGATCTCCAGCGCTGCCTGGGGCAGACCGTCGTTGAAGATGACGGCATCGGCAAGGGTCCGCCGCGCCGCGCGCGTCGATTGCTGGGCGATGACGCGCCGCACCTGCGCTTCGCTCCAGCCCGAACGTTGCATCACACGCTGCACTTGCGTGCTCTCGAGGCAGTCGACCACCAGCACGCGCGCGACGCGCCCTCGCCAGTGGCTGGAATCGGTGAGCAGGGGCACGTCGAAGACCACCGGTGTGGTTTCGGCAGCCTCGGCCTGGCGCAACCCTTCGGTGCCGATCATCGGGTGCAGGATGGATTCGAGTCGACTCTTGGCCGAGGCGTCGCTGAAGACCAAGGCGCGCATGCCCGCCCGGTCCATCGAGCCATCGGCGGCGATGATGTCCGGCCCGAACTCGTGCGCCAGCGCT
Organism: Rubrivivax sp.; assembly: GCA_035633375.1. Lineage (GTDB taxonomy): Bacteria > Pseudomonadota > Gammaproteobacteria > Burkholderiales > Burkholderiaceae_C > Rubrivivax. The sequence continues at coordinate 36,204 of DASQFA010000797.1, read as the reverse complement.
GGCAACGCCGCGCCGCCCGGGGCCGTGAGTGCGTGGGCAATGGCGTCGGTGTCCACCAGCACGGCGCCGCAAGCCACCAGCATGGCGGCGACGGTGCTCTTGCCGCTGCCGATGCCTCCCGTCAACCCGATATGCAGTCGGCTCAAAGCGTGGGGAACCACAGCTGCGTGAGCTGCCGTCCGAAGAACATCGCGGCGATGCCGCCGCCCACCAGGTATGGGCCGAACGGGATGGGCACTTCTCGCTTGTGGCCGCCCAGGACGATCATCGCAATGCCCACCACGGCACCGACGGCCGATGCCAGCAGCACGATCGACGGCAGCAACTGCCAGCCCAGCAGCGCACCCAGTCCGGCCAGCAGCTTGAAGTCGCCTTCGCCCATGCCCTGCACGCCGCGCAGCTTCTTGTAGCTGAAGGCCAGCAGCCACAGCGCGGCATAGCCGGCAAATGCGCCCCAGGCCGAGGCTTCCAGGGTAACGCCGGTCCAGCCCAGACCAGCGCCGAGCAGGCCCAAGCCGATCAGCGGCAATGTCAAGTCGTCGGGCAGGTAGGTGGTGTCCAGATCGATCAGCGCCATCGCCACCATCAGCGCCACCGCCGCACACCACAGCAGTGTCGAGGGCTGGGCGCCGAACTTCCAGCCGCAGGCCGCAAACAGCACTGCAGTGAATAGTTCGACCAGCGGGTAGCGCTTCGAAATGGCGGTGCCGCATGCAGAGCAAAGACCCTTCAACCGCAGCCAACCGATCACCGGCAGGTTCTCGTGCCAGCGCAACACATGGCCACAACTCGGGCAGCGCGAGCGCGGACTTGACAGGCTGATCGGTGACAGCGCAGCAAGCGCATCGGCGATGGTCCTGGCGGCGTTCTCGAAGGCCGCGGGCGCTGCACCTTTGCGCCCGCTGACACGTTGCCAGGCCTGCGCATCGCCGAGCTGATTCTCAGCGACGTCGAGCCACCACTCGCGCTCGAGCATCATCGGCAGCCGATGCGCCACCACGTTAAGGAAGCTGCCGACGCAAAGCCCCAGCAATGCCAAGGGCAGTGGGGAGAACCAGATCTCCGGCGCCATGCCGGCGCTCAGACCACCGCGCCCAGCTTGAAGATGGGCAGGTACATCGACACCACGATGCCACCGATCAGCACGCCGAGAATGACGATGATGAACGGCTCCATCAGGCTGGACAGGCCCTTGACCATTTCATCGACTTCGTCTTCGTAGAACTCGGCGCATTTGGCCAGCATGTGGTCGAGCGCGCCTGACTCCTCACCGATGGCCGCCATCTGCAGCACCATCGTGGGGAACACACCCGTCGTCGTCATCGCGGTGGTCAGCGCGGAGCCGGTGGACACGTCCTTCTGGATCTGCACGGTGGCCAGCCTGTAGACCGCATTGCCGGAAGCGCCGCCTACCGAATCGAGGGCTTCGACCAGAGGCACCCCGGCAGCGAACATCGTGGACAACGTGCGTGTCCAGCGCGCCACCACCGACTTGTTGATCAACTCACCGAAGACTGGCAGACGCAGCAGCAGACGGTCCATGAACATCTGCATCTTCTCGGATCGTTTCCAGGACTCCATGAAGAAGTACATGCCGCCGAAGACAAAGCCAAAAACAGCCCACCAGTAACTGACGAAGAACTCGGACAGCGCGATGACGAACAAGGTCGGCGCCGGCAGATCGGCGCCAAAGGAGCTGAAGACTTCCTTGAACGACGGGATCACGAAGATCATGATGACCGTCAGCACGACGAAAGCCACCACGATCACGGCGACCGGATACATCAGGGCAGACTTGATCTTGCTCTTGATCGCCAGTGTCTTTTCCTGATAGATCGCCAGTCGATCGAGCAGCGCTTCCAGGATGCCGCCGGCTTCGCCGGCTTCGACCAGGTTGCAGTAGAGCGCGTCGAACTGCATCGGATGCTTGCGAAACGCCGACGATAGGCTGGTGCCGGTTTCGACGTCGCCGCGGATTTCGTTCAGCAAGCGTGTCATCCTGGGATTGGTGCTGCCGCGTGCCACGATGTCGAAGGCTTGAAGCAACGGCACACCGGCCTTCATCATCGTCGCCAGCTGCCGCGTGAAGATGGCGATGTCCTTTTGCTTGATGGCGCGCCCGCCACTGGTGCGGCGCTTCTTCACCTTGGTAATGAGGATGCCCTGGCGGCGCAGGCTGGCATTGACCACGGCCTCGCCGCCGGCGCGGATCTCGCCACGCACCAGCTTGCCGTTCTTGTCCTTGCCTTCCCACTCGAAGATCGAGTCCTTGATGCCTCTGGCGGCTACTGCAGTTGCCATCGTTTCTCCGGCGCGAGCCTGTCTGATCGTGGGGTTCTTGGAAGGCGGCGTGTCACTCGTTGGTCACCGAAATGACCTCCTCCAGCGTGGTGGCGCCAGATCGGACCTTCATCAAACCCGATTGCCGCAGATCGCGCACGCCTTCCTTCTGTGCCTGGGTGGCTATGTCCATCGAGGTGCCCTCCGCCAGGATGATGCGCTGTATGGCGTCAGTGATGGGCATCACCTGGTAAAGGCCAACCCGGCCCTTGTAACCGTTGTTGCACGCAGAGCAGCCGACCGCGCGGTAGGGCTTCCAGCTGCCGTCGAGATCGGTTTCGACGAATCCCGCGCGCAACAACGCCTCGCGAGGATAGTCTGCCTGGGCCTTGCAGTTCTCGCAAAGCCGGCGTGCCAGACGCTGCGCCGTGATGAGTAGCACGCTCGCGGCAATGTTGAAGGGTGCGACCCCCATGTTCAGCAGCCTTGTCAGCGTGGTCGGCGCGTCATTGGTGTGCAGCGTGGACATCACCATGTGCCCGGTCTGCGCCGCCTTGATGGCAATGTCGGCGGTCTCGAGATCGCGGATTTCGCCCACCATGATGATGTCAGGATCCTGGCGCAGGAAGGACTTGAGCGCCGCAGCGAAGGTCAGCCCCGCCTTGTCGTTGACGTTCACCTGGTTCACCCCAGGCAGGTTGATTTCAGCCGGGTCCTCGACCGTGCAGATGTTCACGCCCGGCTGGTTCAGGATGTTCAGGCAGGTGTAGAGCGACACCGTCTTGCCGCTGCCGGTGGGGCCGGTGACCAGCACCATGCCGTAGGGCCGCTGAATGACTTGCATCAGGCGATCGCGCTCGATCTTCTCGTAGCCCAGGGCTTCGATGCCCAGCTTGGCGCTCGACGGATCGAGGATCCGGATGACGATCTTTTCGCCAAACAGCGTCGGCAGGGTGCTGATGCGGAAGTCGATGGCCTTGTTGCCGAACTTCAGCTTCAGTCGGCCGTCCTGCGGCACGCGCTTCTCGGCGATGTCCATGCGCGAGATGACCTTGATGCGCGAGGCCAGCTTGTCCTTGATTGCGATCGGCGGCTGGGTGATTTCTCGTAACTCGCCGTCGATGCGAAAGCGCACCCGGTAGTTGTACTCGTAGGGCTCGAAATGCAGGTCGGAGGCGCGCGCGTTGATCGCATCGATGAGCATCTTCTGCAGGAAGCGCACGACGGGCGCGTCTTCCACTTCCTGCGAGACTTCGGCACTCTCTTGCGACGTACTGTCGTCGTCGGTGATATCAAAATCGAACTCGCCGGCCGTCAGCGACTCCATCGCTTCGTTGACATTGGCATCCTGGGATTCCAGGATGCGCACCAGCTTGTCGTATTCGACGATGACCCATTCAGGCGATAGCTGCGTGGCGAACTTGATCCGCTCGACAGCCTCCTGATCGGTGGGGTCGGCCGCGCCGATGAACAAACGGTTGCCGCGTTTGCCCAGTACCAGCAGCTGGTACTGAAGGGCCAGCTTCGGATCGACGATGCCGCGCGGCAGGCGCGTCAGATCCACCGCGTTCAGGTCGACCAGCGGCAGCGCAAGCGCCATCGACAGCGTATGGGCCAGATCGGCAGGTTGAACGGCGCCGGCAGAAACCACCGCCGAGACAAAGCTGGCGCGGCGTTCCTTTGCGCTTTTCGCAAGATCTTCGGCCGCCTTGGCGCTGAGCTTGCCGGCGTGCACGAGCACCCTGGCGACCCCGGAGAGAGCCGATTTGGGCGACTCGACGAGCGTGTCAACGGCCATCGGCTGGATGCCTCCTCGTAGCGATTCGGCGCATCATCGCTGATACCCAGGCCGGTGTAAACCAAAGCTCAGGCGTCGCGTGCATTCGTTCATGCCGCATGGCAGTGCGGCGCAAGCGAATGTAGGCATGACGCACGAACAGCTCTTCGGACTGGCGCAAACTGGTCGGGGTGAGAGGATTCGAACCTCCGGCCTCTACGTCCCGAACGTAGCGCTCTACCAGGCTAAGCTACACCCCGATGTGGCTGACCGAGGGGCAGCCATGGCGTCGGCTGCTCAGAAAGAACGATGCACCGACCGAACACATAATTCTAGCAGAGCGTCGCGCGCGGGTGAATGCGGCAGGACACGCAAACAGCTGCGCGCCTGATCCGCTTCCAGCTGGGCGACGGCCCGTGTGGCATCCAGTGCGCCAGTGCGACGAACCACATCGATGATCCGCGGCAGGCCCTGTATTTCACCGTGTTCGATGGCATGGCGAATGAGCTCGCGCTCGGCGGATGACCCGCGCTCCATTGCGATCAGCAGCGGCAAGGTCGGCTTGCCCTCTCGCAGATCATCGCCGACGTTCTTGCCAAGGGCGTGGGGGTCGCCTTCGTAGTCCAGCAGGTCGTCGACCAGTTGGAAGGCCGTGCCCAGCGAGCGGCCATAGTCGGCGCAGCTCTCCTCGACCTCACGCTCGACGCCGCCAAGCACCGCACCCAGCCGCGCACTGGCCTCGAACAGCTTGGCTGTCTTGAAGCGGATGACGCGCAGGTACTCCGCTACGGCCAGATCGGCGTCGTGGATGTTCATTAACTGCAACACTTCGCCTTCGGCAATGACATTGGTGGCGTCGGCCAGCACTTCCAGCACGCGCATGCGGTTCACCGACACCATCATCTGGAAGGCGCGCGAGTAGAGAAAATCGCCTACCAGCACACTGGCGGCGTTGCCGAACATGGCATTTGCCGTTTGCCGACCACGCCTTAGCGACGACTCGTCGACGACGTCGTCGTGCAACAAGGTGGCAGTGTGGATGAACTCCACGATGGCGGCCAATTCGTAGCGTTCCGGCCCCTCGAAGCCCAGCGCCTGCGCAAACAGCAGCACCAGCCGCGGGCGGATGCGCTTGCCCCCGGCACTGATGATGTAGGTGGATATCTGATCGATCAGAGCCACGCGTGACGACAAGCGCTCGCGAATGGTCGCGTCCACCGTTTGCATCGCGGACGCCAGCGGGTCCGCACGAAGTGCGGGGGAGGCTGGGGCTTCGATCACGGCAGGGTTGAGCAGGACATGTGCAGATTATAGGAAGCCGAGCCTGGGGCATGCCCCATACAGGGTTGAGCGAGGCATGCGGCCCGTTCCCAAACGGGCGCCTGTGGGAACGTTCGACCACAGCGCCCTGGCGCCGACAAGCTGACCGGGCGCGCGTCCGGTTGATGTTAGAATCGCAGGCTTTTCGCCCGGCGCGTGAAGTTCGTCCGGCCAAGAGTACCGGATGCGCCGGGCAGCAGCCTGCCTGCTGGCGGCGGATTCAATGAAAGGTCAAGTATGTATGCGGTCATAAGAACCGGCGGCAAGCAGTACAAGGTTGCTGCAGGCGAAAGCATCAAGGTGGAGCAGATTGCTGCTGACGTGGGCCAGGAAATCGTCATCGATCAGGTGCTGGCCGTAGGGCAAGGCGCGGATCTCAAGGTCGGTGCGCCCTGGGTGGCCGGTGCAAACGTCAAGGCCACCGTGCTGGCGCATGGCAAGCACGACAAGGTGCGAATCTTCAAGATGCGCCGCCGCAAGCACTATCAGAAGCACGGTGGGCACCGCCAGTCCTACACCGAGCTTCAGATCAGTTCGGTCAACGCCTGAGCCGGAATGGCTTGAGCCCGAATCTTCAGGAGTCCTGAACCATGGCACAGAAAAAAGGCGGCGGTTCCACCCGGAACGGCCGTGATTCCCAGCCCAAGATGCTCGGCGTCAAGGCGTACGGCGGACAGGCCGTGACAGCCGGCTCGATCATCGTGCGCCAGCGCGGCACCAAGTTCCATGCGGGTACCAATGTCGGCATGGGGCGTGACCACACTCTTTTTGCGCTGATCAATGGCAAGGTGTCATTCGATGTCAAGGGCCCGATGAACAAGCAGACGGTGTTCGTCAGCCCCGCCTGAACCAGCACCCCGCCCGACGCGAAGCCCCGGCCCGCCGGGGCTTCGTCGTTATGAACCCGGTCTTGGGCGCAATGACTGCGTTTCGTTAACATCGCCTGCGCATGAAGTTCGTTGACGAAGCCACCATCGACGTTGCCGCCGGCAACGGCGGGGCCGGTTGCGCCAGTTTCAGGCGCGAGAAGTTTATCCCCTTCGGCGGCCCGAACGGCGGCGACGGTGGCCGCGGCGGCAGCATTCGGGCGGTGGCCGATCGCAACTTGAACACGCTCATCGACTATCGCTACGCGCGGCGACACACCGCACGCAACGGCGAGAGCGGGCGTGGAGCCGACCAGTACGGTGCCGCTGGCGAGGACATTCTTTTGCGCATGCCGGTGGGCACCATCGTCACCGACCTCGACACGGGACAGGTCGTCGCCGAACTGCTCGACCCCGAAGAACCCGTGCTGTTGTGCAAGGGGGGCGACGGTGGCTTCGGCAACCTGCATTACAAGACCAGTACGAATCGGGCGCCGCGCCAGAAAACGCCTGGTTGGCCGGGCGAGCAGAAGAAGCTCAAGCTCGAGTTGCGCGTGCTCGCCGACGTCGGCCTGCTGGGCATGCCCAATGCGGGCAAGTCGACGCTGATCTCGGCCATCTCGAACGCGCGGCCGAAGATTGCCGACTACCCCTTCACCACGCTGCACCCGAACCTGGGCGTGGTGCGCGTGGCGCCGGAGCAGAGCTTCGTTGTCGCCGACGTACCCGGCCTGATCGAGGGTGCCTCGGAAGGCGCCGGACTGGGGCATCGTTTCCTGCGGCACTTGCAGCGCACGCGGCTGCTGCTGCATGTCGTGGATCTGGCGCCCTTCGACGACCGCGTCGATCCAGTCAAGGATGCGCGGGCCATCGTCGCCGAATTGAAGAAGTACGATCCCGCACTGCATGCCAAGCCGCGCTGGCTGGTGCTGAACAAGATCGACATGATCGCCTCGGAAGAACGCGAGCTGCGCGTCAATGAGTTCGTGCGCCGCTTCCGCTGGAAGGGCCCGGTCTTCCAGATTTCGGCCTTGGCGCGCGAAGGCTTGCAACCGCTGGTGCGGGCGGTTTACGGACACGTGGCGCAATTCCAGAAGGAGCTGCCCGAGCCCGATCCGCGCTTCGAGCCACCCGCCGTCGCAGGGGCCGCGGATGGCTGAGGTGCTGCCGCAGGCGAGGCGCATCGTGGTCAAGGTCGGCTCCAGCCTGGTGACCAACGAGGGGCGCGGCGTCGACGCGCAGGCGATAGGCAACTGGTGTCGGCAACTGGCCGCACTGGCGGCCCAGGGGCGCGAGCTGGTGATGGTCTCGAGTGGCGCCATTGCCGAGGGCATGAAGCGCCTGGGCTGGAGTGTCCGACCCAAGCAGCTGCACGAACAACAGGCCGCTGCCGCGGTCGGGCAGATGGGCCTGGTGCAGATGTACGAGACCCAACTGCGCGAACACGGGCTGCGCAGCGCGCAGGTGCTGCTCACGCATGCCGACCTGGCCGATCGCGAGCGTTACCTGAATGCCCGCTCGACGCTGCTCACGCTGCTGGCATTGAAGGTCATCCCGGTCATCAACGAGAACGACACCGTCGTCAACGATGAGATCAAGTTCGGCGATAACGACACGCTCGCGGCACTGGTGGCCAACCTGGTCGAGGCCGACGCGCTGGTGATCCTGACCGACCAGCGCGGGCTGTATTCAGCCGATCCGCGCAAGGACCCGCTGGCGCGCTTCATCGACGAGGCCGCAGCCGGCGACCCCACGCTCGAGCGGATGGCCGGCGGCGTGGGTTCGTCCATCGGGCGCGGCGGCATGATCACCAAGGTGTTGGCTGCCAAACGCGCAGCCGGCAGTGGCGCGAGCACCGTCATTGCCTGGGGACGGGAGCGCGACGTGTTGGTGCGGCTGGCCGCCGGCGAGGCGATTGGCAGCGCGCTCATTGCCACCACGCCGAAGTTGGCGGCACGCAAGCAATGGATGGTGGATCAGCTGCAGCTGCGCGGAGCGGTCGTGGTCGATGAGGGTGCCGTGCAGAAGCTGCGCGACGAGGGCAAGAGCCTGCTGCCGATCGGCGTGGTCGAAGTGCACGGTGACTTCCAGCGCGGCGACGTGATCGCGGTGCGCGGTGCTGCGGGCAAGGAACTGGCGCGCGGACTGGCCAACTACTCGAGCACCGAGACACGCCTCATCGCGCGCAAGCCCTCGACGCAGATCGAGGCTGCGCTGGGCTTCATCAACGAGCCGGAACTCATCCACCGCACGAATCTCGTGCTGAGTTGAGGGCCCACGCGGCGAGGCTGCGGGCGCTGCGGAACTTCGGCCCTGCTGTGCTTGCCTTCAGCCCGCTGGCGCCGCTGGCGCCGCTGGCCCGTGCCTTCCGGCGTGCTCAGCGATCGTTCGCTCCTGGCGCCGGGGGTTCGTCGGCAAGGGGTTCGGCAGGCGCCGTGGCATCGGACCGGCCGCCGTTGTCGTCCTGGCGATGCGTACGCATGCCGGCGCGCAGGTACCGGTTGTGGTGATGCGCGCGCGGCAAGAAGCGCGCCAGCTCGGTGAGTGCCATCTCGTAGACGTTGCGCTTGAACTCGATGACCACATCGAGCGGCACCCAGTACTCGTTCCAGCGCCAGGCGTCGAACTCCGGGTGGTCGGTGGCGCGCAGGTTCATGTCGCTGTCGCGCCCGATCAGGCGCAAAAGGAACCAGATCTGCTTCTGGCCGCGGTAGTGCCCGCGGGCGTCTCGGCGAATGAAATGATCGGGCACCTCATAGCGCAGCCAATCGCGCGTGCGTGCAATCACCTGCACATGTTCGGGACGCAACCCGACTTCCTCGTGCAGTTCCCGGAACATCGCCTGTTCCGGCGTCTCGCCGTGCTTGATGCCGCCTTGGGGGAATTGCCACGAGTGGGTACGAAGCCGCTTGCCCCAGAACACCTGGTTGCGCGCATTGAGCAGGACGACGCCGACGTTGGCCCTGAAGCCGTCACGGTCGAGCATAATCAAACCCCGATTTCTTGATTGAAATCATTATTGCATTGGCAGCGCTGCGCGCGCGAGCCCTTGCTTTCCCGCAGTCCGCCCCATGGGGTGATTGCGCGTCCAGCCGAAGCGCCCCTGGCGGGTGCCGCACATCCGATGAAAGCCAGCCAGTTCTTCGTTTCCACCTTGAAGGAAGCCCCTGCCGATGCCGAAGTGGTCAGCCACCGGCTGATGCTGCGCGCCGGGCTCATCAAGCGCCTGGGCGCCGGCATCTACAGCTACATGCCGATGGGACTGCGCGTGATCCGCAAGGTCGAGGCCATCATCCGCGACGAAATGAACCGGGCTGGCGCCGTCGAACTGCTCATGCCTGTCGTGCAACCGGCCGAGTTGTGGCAGGAATCGGGCCGCTTTCAGGCGTATGGGCCGGAACTGCTGCGCGTCAAGGACCGGCATGAGCGCGACTTCATCATCCAGCCGACCAGTGAAGAGGTCATCACCGACATCGCGCGCCAGGAGTTGCGCAGCTACAAGCAGTTGCCGCGCAATTTCTATCACATCCAGACGAAATTCCGTGACGAGCGCCGGCCCCGCTTCGGCATCATGCGGGGTCGCGAATTCACCATGAAAGACGCCTACTCCTTCGACCGTGACCGCGCCTCGGCGCTGCGCAGCTATGACGTCATGTTCGCTGCCTACTGCCGAATCTTCGACCGATTTGGCTTGCAGTACCGTGCCGTGGCGGCCGACACCGGGGCCATCGGCGGCGATGCATCGCACGAGTTCCAGGTCATCGCCGACACGGGGGAGGATGCCATTGTCTACTGCCCGACCAGCGACTATGCCGCGAACATCGAGCTGGCCGAAGCGCTGCCGCTGATCGAAACGCGCGCGGCTGCGGGCCAGCCGCTGGCGAAGACCGCCACTCCCGGCAGGAGCACCTGCGAGGAGGTCGCGCAATTTCTCGATGTGCCGCTGGCGCGCACCGTCAAATCCCTGGTGCTGGCGACCGACCAGCTCTCCCCCGAGGGCGATCTGCTCAAGACCACCGTGTGGCTGCTGCTGGTGCGCGGTGACCACAGCCTCAACGAGATCAAGGCCGGCAAGGTCGACGGCCTGAAAGGCGGCTTCCGCTTTGCCACCGGTGCCGAAATCGAACAACATTTCGGCTGCAAGCCTGGCTACCTGGGCCCGATCGGCACCAGGCTGCCGGTCAAGGTGGTGGTCGAGCGCACCGTGGCGGCGATGCACGATTTCATCTGCGGCGCCAATGACGAAGGCTTTCACTACACCGGGGTGAACTGGGGCCGCGACCTGCCCGAGCCCGATGCTTTGGCCGACATCCGCAACGTGGTGGCCGGAGACCCCTCGCCCGACGGCAAGGGTGTGCTCGCCATCCAGCGCGGCATCGAGGTCGGTCATGTGTTCTACCTGGGCACCAAGTACAGCCGTGCGATGAATGCCACCTTCCTCGACGAGTCCGGCAAGCCGCAATTGATGGAAATGGGCTGCTACGGCATCGGCGTGACGCGCATCCTGGGCGCGGCCATCGAACAGAGCCACGACGCGCGCGGCATCCTCTGGCCGGACTCGATGGCGCCGTTCAGCGTGGTCATCTGCCCGATTGGTTATGAGCGCAACGCAGACGTGCGCAGCGCCGCCGATGCCCTGCACGACCAGTTCCTGGGCGCAGGCATCGACGTCATGCTCGACGACCGGGGCGAACGCCCCGGTGCGATGTTCGCCGATTGGGAGCTGATCGGCGTTCCGCAGCGCGTGGTCATCTCCGAGCGTGGCCTGACGGCGGGGATGATCGAGGTGCAGGGTCGTCGCGAGGCGCATGCCCAAAGCGTGCCAATGGCCGAACTGGGCGCCTTCGTGAAGGCCCGTCTCGGCGCATGAGTCCAGTCCCCGGCGGCGTGTCGCGCCGGCGGGCGTGCGCCGGCGCCACGCTGGCGCTGCTGGGTCTGGGTCTGTCGCCCGGCGTGCACGCGGGGGCGCAACTCGAGGAACCGCTGGCCGACAAGGTGCGCAGTGCGCTGGCTGCATCGGTGGCTGACAGCGCGCCGCCGCGCCCGAGCTTTGCGTCGATCGACGAGCGCCTGACCTACCTGCGCTGGTTGGGTGCAATGAGCGAGCGCATGAAGAAGCGCAAGAGCGAGCACCTGATCCGCGTCGAGTTCCTCGAGGCCGTCTGGTACGAAAGCAAGCGGGCCGGGCTGGAGCCGGCGCTGGTGCTGGGCCTGATCCAGGTGGAAAGCGGCTTTCGCAAGTACGCCATCAGCTCGGCCGGTGCCCGTGGCTACATGCAGGTCATGCCCTTCTGGGCGCGCACCATCGGCACCGGCGATGCGAGCCGGCTGTTCCACATGCAGACCAATCTGCGCTTCGGCTGCGTCATCCTGCGCCACTACCTCGATATCGAGAAGGGCGACCTGTTCCTGGCGTTGGGCCGCTACAACGGCAGCCGCGGCCGCAGCGAATACCCGAGCGCGGTGTTCGCCAACCGGCGCTTGTGGATGCTGGACGACGCGGTGCCCGCCATGCCGGTCCTGCCCGTGAGCGCGCGTTCAGGCGGCTGAGAGCCTTTTGCGCGGCGTTCCGGCCAAGTGGCGGGGCCCTAGCCCCGCGTGGCGGAAGCCGAGTCGGCGCGCAGACCGTCCCAGCGCAACGGTGATGCGCCGGGCACACGCAAGGTCTGCAGGACACGCTCCACCGTGTCGGCCACCATCTCGTCGATCGTCTTCGGCCGGTGGTAGAAGGCTGGCAGCGGTGGAAACACGATACCGCCCATTTCGGTGACTGCGCTCATGTTGCGCAAGTGCGCCAGGTTGAACGGCGTCTCGCGCACCATCAGCAACAACGCACGGCGTTCCTTCAGCATCACGTCCGCGGCGCGCGTCAGCAGGTTGTCGCTCAGCCCATGCGCCACTGCGGCCAAGGTCTTCATCGAACAGGGCGCGATGACCATGGCCGACGCATCGAAGCTGCCGCTGGCCAGGCAGGCGCCGATATCGCCGGGGGCATAGCTGTGATCGGCCAGTGCTTCGATCGCGCGCCGCTCGAGGCCCAGTTCATGGTGCACGTTGAGCACGCCCGCCGGCGTGACCACCAGGTGCGTCTCCACGCCCAGTGCTCGCGCGCGCCGCAGCAGCTGCATGGCATAGATCGCGCCGGTGGCGCCGGTGATGCCGACGACCAGACGCATGGGCATGTCAGCAGGAGCTGGCTGGATCGACGAGCCGATGCAAGCGCCCGCATAGCCTGCTCGGCCTGCCTCTGGCGGAATGCGAGCAGACGGTCCTGGCGTCCGCGCGTCCGGCGCGTGGTGGCGGCAGTGATCGAAGCCGGCTCAGGGCTTGCTTCATCCCTAGGCGGCGCCGAGCACCTGCTGCAGCTCGCCCGACTGGTACATCTCGGTCATGATGTCCGAGCCGCCGACAAACTCGCCATCGACATACAGCTGCGGGATGGTCGGCCAGTTGGCATAGGCCTTGATGCCCTGGCGGATGCCGTCGTCCTCGAGCACGTTCACCGTCTTCAGGTCGCTCACTCCGCAGGCGTTCAGCAACTGCACGGCGCGGCCGGAGAATCCGCACATCGGGAACTGAGCCGTGCCTTTCATAAAAAGCACCACGCGGTTGCTCTTGACCAGCTGGTCGATGCGTTGCTGCGAGTCGCTCATGGAAACCGTTCCTTGCATGGTTGTAGCAATAGGGCCGATGAAGTTCAGGACGCGGTTATACGGCAAAGCGCTGGGCGGGGTCGCCGGGCGGACGAAAGCCCCGGCCAGCGCATGCTTCGCGCAGCTCAGAACGAGTAGTTGACGCCGAGCTGCACCATCGGAGACATGCGCAACTCGCGCATCAGGTCCTCGGTGCTTTGCGTGCCGAACAACACCCTACCCACGCCCACGGCGCTACCCGGGCTTTGCACCACCAGGCCTATATCTGCCCAGAAGCCCCAGCCGCTCTTCAGCGAGTAGTCGCTGTAACCGATGCCCAGGTAGGGCATGGTGGTGACAAGGTCGGCGGAATGGTCCACCAGGCCCGGAAGCAAGCTGGGCAGGCTCAGCGGCGTCGCAACGCCGAAACTCGCCGCGGAGCGCGACGAAAGGGCCAGATCCGACAAAGAAATGCCCGGCTGGCGGATCAGCAGGGCGCTGCTGGCACGAAACCCTGCGCGTGGCTGCGCGGTGTCGGTGATGTCCTTCGAGAAGTAGTAGTCCCCTGACAAATACGCGGCCATCGGAGCACGGCCGCTGAACCCCACCGGGGCCTGGGAGCCCAGGCGCAACGGCGCGGAATCCAAACCCACCGCCTGCAGATGCAAGCGCGTCTGGGCGCCGGACCAGTATCCGCCTGTGCCATACACCTTCAACCCGGTGTCCGCGCTGGCGACGCCGCTGAGGCAAGCCAGTCCTATCGAGGCAACTGTGCGCAGGATTCGCATGGCCAACCCCTTCAGTGGTGACGCAGGAAGCTCCCGCGTCGAGACTCATCCTAGCGCTTTACGGGGCTTGTGGGCCTGTTACCTTGTATCCATGGGCCCCGAATCCGGGGTGGCGTGACTTTTGGGCGCCGGCGTCTTGTAACAACGGCGTCAGCCCAAGCCCTGCCTTGCCACCAGGTTTCGCAGGCGGCCGCCCGAGCAGCGTGGCCGAAGCGCCAGGTCGGTGCGTGTCTGCAGCGCCACGAAGCCTGCGTCTTCCAGGCACTGGCGCACCGCATCGGATTGTTCGTGCCCGTGCTCGAGCAGCAGCCAGCCCCCGGGCAGCAGGTGCTGCGGGGCCTGGCGCACGATCTGCCGGATGGCCGACAAGCCGTCCGCGCCCGAAGTCAGCGCCTGCGCGGGCTCGTACCGCAAGCCAGCCAGGTGGGGGTCGTCCACGGCCACATAGGGCGGATTGCTGACCACCAGGTGAAAGCGCTGTCCCTGCAACGGCTGCCACCAATCGCCGACCATGAACTCGACCGCCAGTCGATGCAGCGACGCGTTGGCGCGCGCCACCTCGATCGCCGCTGCGCTGATGTCCACCGCACACACGCTGGCATTCGGGTGAGCGTGCTTCAGCGCCACGGCGACCGCGCCGCTGCCGGTACCGAGATCGGCCACACGCGCAGCTTGTTCGTTGGCCAACTCGCCGCGCAACAGCTCGAGCGCCCAGTCGACCAGCGTTTCGGTGTCCGGGCGTGGCACCAGCACCGCAGGCGTGACGCGCAGCATCAGTCCGTGGAATTCGCGCTCACCCAGCAGGTAGGCCATGGGTTCGCCTTCGGCGCGGCGCTGACACCCGGCCATGAACGCCGTGTACTGCGCGGCGGACAGCGCCGCCTCGTCGTGCGCAATCAGCCAGCTGCGCGCTTGCTGCAGCACACGTGCCAACAGCAGTTGTGCATCCAGGCGCGCAACGCCTTGGCTTCGCGCCTGGGCCATCGCCGCGCCGACGGTGGCACACACCGCTGTCCGTGCTTGCTGCGCACCGTGATCTTCGCGCTCGCCGCCCGGCATGCTCACTAAACCAGCCTGCGCGCAACGCGCTCCGCGATTCGCGCTGGGCAGAGGCCCGGCGCGCTCACCTCGGCCCTCATGCGCCGGACTCCAGCGTAACCAGTTGTTCGGCGGCGCGCGCAGCACGCAGAGCACCCAGCACGTCGTCCAGTTCGCCGTCCATCACCCGGTCGAGCTTGTACAGCGTCAGGTTGATGCGGTGGTCGGTGAGCCGGCCTTGCGGGAAGTTGTAGGTGCGGACGCGGTCGGAGCGGTCGCCGCTGCCGATCAGCCCCTTGCGCGTGGCGGCTTCCTTGGCGGCGCGCTCGTTGCGGTCCTTGTCGCGCAGGCGCGCCGCCAGCACCGCCATCGCCTTGGCCTTGTTGCGGTGCTGCGAGCGGTCGTCCTGGCATTCGGCCACCAGGCCGGTGGGCAGGTGGGTGATGCGGATCGCGCTGTCGGTCTTGTTGACGTGCTGGCCGCCGGCACCGCTGGCGCGGAAGGTGTCGATGCGCAGCTCGGCCGGGTTGAGCGTCACCTCGGCCGCCTCGTCGGCCTCGGGCATCACTGCCACGGTGCAGGCGCTGGTATGGATGCGGCCCTGCGATTCGGTGGCCGGCACGCGTTGCACGCGGTGCCCGCCAGATTCGAAGCGCAACGCCTCGTACACCTGGTCGCCCTCGATGCGCAGCACCAGCTCCTTGTAGCCACCGATCTCGGACGGGCTCTCGCTCATGACCTCGGTGCGCCAGCCACGCCGCTCGCAGTAACGCAGGTACATGCGCGCCAGGTCGCCGGCGAACAGTGCCGATTCATCACCGCCGGTGCCGGCGCGGATCTCCAAAAAGGCGTTGCGCGCATCGTCGGGGTCGCGCGGCAGCAGGCTGGCCTGCAACTGCCGATGCAGCCGTTCCAGGTCGGCCTGTGCGGCGGCAATTTCCTCGCCGGCCATCTCGGCCATCTCGGGGTCGGCCAGCATCTCGCGGCCGGCCTCGAGGTCGCTCTCGCGCTGCTCGTACTGGCGGAACTGCTGCACCACCTGGGACACCTCGGCCTGCTCGCGCGACAGGCTGCGCCAGCGGTTGATGTCAGCCAGCACCAGCGGGTCGGACAGGGTGGCGTCCAGCTCGTTCAGGCGCAGGCCGAGGCGTTCGAACTGTTCACGCAGTTTGGGGTTCATGGCGGATCGCTGCAGGGCATGGAGAGCGGAAATGCGCCCCGCCGTCACGGGCGCTGCGCAGCGGTGACGCAGGCGCTAGCGGCCGTCGGCGTCGGGGTTGCGCGTGGTCTGGCGCAGGAACAGGCGCGACACGGTCTGCGCGAGTTGCTCGCGCTGCGCGCCATCGGTGGAATGCAACTCCGCCATGGCGCCGTGCAGCATCTTCTGCGTCAGGCCGCGCGCCAGCATGTCGAGCACGTGATTCACGTCTTCGCCGCGCGCCAGCATCTTGCGCGCCCGCGCCATCTCGGTGCCGCGCCAATCGTCGGCCTGGCGGTTGAGTGCCTGGATCAAGGGTACCGCGGCGCGCTGGTCGAGCCAATGCGCGAAGCTCTGCACGCCGGCGTCGATGATGACCTCGGCCTGCTCCACCGCCGCCTGGCGCCGTTCGCCCGCGGTCTGCACCACGTCCGACAGGTCGTCGACCGTGTAGAGGTAGACGTCGGACAAGCGGCCGACTTCGGGCTCGATGTCGCGCGGCACCGCCAGGTCGACCATGAACATCGGTCGGTGGCGCCGCGCCTTCAGCGCGCGCTCGACCGCGCCGAGGCCGATGATCGGCAGGCTGCTCGCGGTGCAGGACACCACCGCGTCGTACTCGTGCAAGACCTGCGGCAACTCGGCCAAGCGCATCGCATGCGCGCCGAAGCGGCTGGCCAGCTTCTCGCCGCGCTCGAGTGTGCGGTTCGCCACGGCCATGGCTTTCGGCTGTCGCGCCGCAAAATGCGTGGCCACCAGTTCCACCATTTCGCCGGCACCGACAAGCAGCACTCGGATCTGCGACAGGTCTTCGAATAGTTGCGACGCCAGCCGCACCGAGGCGGCGGCCATGCTCACCGAATGGCTGCCGATCTCGGTGGAACTGCGCACTTCCTTGGCCACCGAGAACGAGCGCTGGAACAGCTGGTGCAGCGTGCTGCCCATGGTGCCGGCGGATTCGGCATGGCGCACGGCCTCCTTCATCTGGCCCAGGATCTGCGGCTCGCCCAGCACCATCGAGTCCAGCCCCGAGGCCACACGGAAGGCGTGCCGCGCCGCCGACCGGTCTTCGAGCACATAGGTGTGGCCGAGCATCTTGTCGCCGCTGACGCTGCCTTGCGCGGCCAGCCAATCGATGGCGGGGCGCACCAACTCCGCCGCATCACCCTGCCCGGAGGCGAAATAAAGCTCGGTGCGGTTGCAGGTGGACAGCAATGCCGCTTCAGGGTGGGCCTGCGGGTGGATTCGCTCCTGAAAGCCGCGCAACGCATTCGCCAGATGCTCAGGCGCGAACGCGAACCGATCACGCACATCCAGCGGCGCGGTCGAGTGGTTCAGGCCAAGGGCAATGACACTCATCGGCAGATTATAAAATCCACGGCTGAATCGCCCCTCGGGGCTATCCCCACGGCAGTTGGCGGGCCATCATGCGCAAGCCCCGACCCTACCCCAGCACAAACAGCACGCATGGGCCCCATCGACGCGCTCTGGCACATTCTGGCGCTGTTCTTGCCCGCCCTGGCCACTGGCTTGATCGCGGGCAGCGCGGCCAAATGCCTTTGGCGACGCGAGCTGGCGCACATTTCCTGGGTGCGCCTGGTGGCCTGGCCCAGCGCGGCCGGCTCAGGGGTAATGCTGGGCGGGCTGGCGGTCTCGGGTCGCGACGGGCGCATGTCGACCTATGCGCTGATGGTCGGGGTTGCGGCGCTGGCGTTGTGGTGGGCCGGTTTCGCGCCGCGGCGGCGCTGAGCCGACGGCGCCCGGCGCCTCAGGGCACGGACAACTCGGCGTAGCGCTCGTCCCGGGCCGGCTGCGTTTCCACGGCCGGCCAGACGCCGCGCAGCGAATGGGGATAGGCCTGCGTGATGGCGACGTCGATCAGCTGGCCGACCAGCTGCGGCGGCCCGGCGAAGTTGACGATGCGGTTGCACTCGGTGCGGCCCATCAGTTCGGGCGAAGCCTGGCTGGACTTGCGCGACGCGCCTTCGACCAGGATGCGCTGCACCGTGCCCACGCGCGAGGCGCTGATGTGCCGCGCTTGGGCCTCGATGCGCGCCTGCAGCTGTTGCAGACGCTGCAGCTTCAGTGCCTTGGGCGTGTCGTCGGCCAGCGCTGCCGCTGGCGTGCCGGGGCGCGGGCTGAAGATGAAGCTGAAGCTCGAGTCGAAGCCGATGTCGTCGATGAGCTTCATCGTCAGCGCGAAGTCTTCATCGGTCTCGCCCGGAAAGCCGACAATGAAGTCGGTGGACAGCGAGATGTTCGGGCGCAGCGCGCGCAGCTTGCGGATCGTGCTCTTGTACTGCAGCGCGGTGTAGCCGCGCTTCATCGCGCTGAGGATGCGGTCGCTGCCGTGCTGCACCGGCAGGTGCAGGTGGTTCACCAGTTGCGGCACCCTTGCGTACACCTCGATCAGGCGCTGCGTGAATTCGTTCGGGTGGCTGGTGGTGTAGCGGATGCGCTCGATGCCGGGAAGCGCGGCGACATATTCGATGAGCAGAGCGAAGTCGGCGATGTCGTCGCCCGCCTGGTCGCTTCGACCCATCGTGCCGCGGTAGGCGTTGACGTTCTGCCCGAGCAGCGTGACCTCCCTGACGCCCTGGTCGGCCAGCGCAGCCACCTCGGCCAGCACGTCGTCGAAGGGCCGGCTGACCTCCTCGCCGCGGGTGTAGGGCACGACGCAGTACGAGCAGTACTTCGAGCAGCCCTCCATGATGGAGACGAAGGCGCACGGGCCGTCGACACGCGCCGGCGGCAGGTGGTCGAACTTTTCGATCTCCGGGAAACTGATGTCCACCTGCGGGCGTTGCTGTGCGTGACGCATCGCGATCATCTGCGGCAGGCGGTGCAGCGTCTGCGGCCCGAACACCAGGTCGACATAAGGCGCGCGCTCGATCAGCGCCGCGCCTTCCTGGCTGGCCACGCAGCCGCCCACGCCGATGAGCACGCCCTTGGCCTTGAGGTGCTTGACACGGCCCAGGTCGCTGAACACCTTTTCCTGCGCCTTCTCGCGGATCGAGCAGGTGTTGAACAGGATCAGGTCGGCCTGCTCGACATCGGTGGTGGGCTCGTAGCCTTCGGCCGCATGCAGCACGTCGGCCATCTTGGCCGAGTCGTAGTCGTTCATCTGGCAGCCGAAGCTGCGGATGAAGACCTTCTTCGTCTGCGTGCTCATGGCTTGGTCCATGTCTGGGCATCGACGTTGAACTGCCAGGTCTGCGCTTCCTTCTCGGTCGTCGGCCAGGGCTTGCGCGCGGCTTCGGCCGGGCTCAGGATCCACACCTCCAGCAGCATGCCTTCCAGCTCGGTGGTGTAGTTCACCATCGCCTTGCCGCCGACCAGCGCGCCCGACATGAGCAGCAGGTTGTTCTGGTCGCGGATGCGTGCTCCTGGCGCCAGCCGTGCCGGCTTGCCGTTCAGCTTGAGCTCGGGCGGCGTGCCGAAGACGACTTCGCCGCGCAGGGCCTTCGACGTGAAGTTGCGTTGCACCTGGGCGGCGGTCGGCAGGGCCAGCGCGCCGGCCAGGGCCAGGGTGAGTGCACAGCGAAGCATGGTGTGGATCCGGTGGCCGTGGGGGTGGACGTACCGGCCATGCCGGACATCGGGAGCGCGAAGTGTAGCGTCGTCGCCACGTTCACCTCGTGTGCGCCTCGGCGCACATCACTCCAACAGGTCAAGGCCCCCAACCAGTGCAATCTTGTTGCGCGCCATGACCACGCTTCAAGACTGTGCTGCACCGACAGCGGCTTCTTGAAACCCAAGTCCGGTTCGAGGACGATATCGCTGCTGAATCAGTAAACGGTCAATCGAAATCAATCAAGATCTGGCCGACCTTGACGCCTTCGCCTTCGGAAACGCGGATGGCCTTCACTTTGCCGGGGTGAGAGGCGGTGACGCTGGTCTCCATCTTCATCGCTTCCAGCACCATGATGACGTCGTCGGTGGCGAGTTCCTGTCCGGGCTTGACAGCGATGCGGACGACGACGCCGGCCACCGGGCAGCGCACCACCAGGTTCTCCTCCACCGGGGGCTCGGCCCCTCCAGTTTTGGGCAATCCGGCCGGAGGTGCCTGCTCGGCCGCGGTAACGCCGCGTAACGTGGTCGGCGGCGCATAGGGCGGCACGTAGCCGAATGCGCGCTGGGGCTTGTCTTCCTGGAGGATCTCGACCTCCATCTCGTAGGTCTTGCCGTCAATGCCGATTTGCAGTTTCAACGCGTGGGCTCCTCGTTGGTTGATGAGGCCGGCAGGGCGGCCTTCAGCGGGATACGCGCCGCATGGCGTGGGCGGCGGCCTGGACAAAGACCCGGCCGTGTTGCGCCCAGGCGCCGCCGCTGTTGGCCAGCCCCTCGACTCGACGCGCCGAGCGGATACGCACTCGAACGCCCAGATACGAGGTCACGGCTGCAGCCATCATCACCAGCTCTTCCGGGGTGATCGCCTCGGGCGCATGCCGGTCCACCAGCACCTGCAGCGCTGCCACCTGGGCGCTCAGTTCGGCGATCTGTACCCGCGTCTCCTGGCGCAGGGCCGCGAGTTCGGCCATCACGTCATCGAGGGTCAACGCCGGCATGGGAGTCTCGCCAGCGCCGCTCACAGCGGGATCAGCCCGTGCTTCTTGGGCGGGCGGGCCTCGCGCTTGCTTTGCAGGCTGTCGAGCGCCAGCGCCAGGTAGCGCCGCGTCTCGGCCGGCTCGATCACGTCATCGACCAGACCACGCCCCGCTGCCACATAGGGGTTGGCGAAGGCATCACGGTACAGGTCGATCATCTCCTTGCGCTTGCCTGCCTTGTCATCGGCGCCTTCGATTTCGCGCCTGAAGACGATCTCGGCCGCCCCCTCCGCGCCCATCACCGCCACCTCCGCGGTCGGCCAGGCGACCACCCGGTCGGCACCGAGGTCGCGCCCGCACATCGCCAGATAAGCGCCGCCATAGGCCTTGCGCAGGATCACCGTGATCTTGGGCACGGTGGTCGCCGAATAGGCGAACAACATCTTCGCGCCATGGCGAATGATGCCGCCGTACTCTTGCTCGACGCCGGGCCGGAAGCCCGGAACATCGACGAACGTGACGAGCGGGATGTTGAAGCAATTGCAGAAACGCACGAAACGTGCCGCCTTGTCCGACGCGTCGATGTCGAGTGCGCCGGCCATGGACGCCGGGTTGTTGGCGACGAGGCCCACCGTGCGGCCCATGATCCGCCCGAACCCGATCACGATGTTGGGTGCGAAACCGGACTGGATCTCCATGAAATCCTGCTCATCGAGGATTCGCGTCAGGATGGTGCGCACGTCGTAGCCTTGCTTCGGGTCCACCGGAATGGCCTGGTTGAGCGCCGGATCAGACTCGGGCGGTTCTTCGACGGGCAGGCGCGGCGGGTCTTCCAGGTTGTTGGCGGGCAGGAAGCTGAGCAGGCGCCGACACTGGTAGAGGGCGTCTTCGTCGTCTTCGGCGATCAGGTGGACCACGCCAGAGCGGTTCATCTGGGCCATCGGCCCACCCAGATCCTCGGCGCTGACGACCTCGCCGGTGACTTGCTTGATCACTTGCGGCCCGGTGATGAACATCTGGGCGCGCCGCGTCTGGATGATGAAGTCGGTCAACGCCGGGCTATAGGCCGCGCCGCCCGCGCACGGACCGCAGATCAGCGAGATCTGCGGCACCGACCCCGACAACATGACGTTTTGATAGAAGACCTTGCCATAGCCGGACAGGCTGTCGATGCCCTCCTGCACGCGCGCACCGCCGGAATCGTTGATGAGCACGAACGGCGTGCCAGTCTTCAGCGACAGCTCGAGCATCTTGGCGACCTTGATGCTGTGCAGTTCACCGGCGGATCCGCCAGCCACCGTGAAGTCCTGGCTGGCAAGGTGGACAGTGCGGCCATCGACCTTGGCACAGCCGGTGACGACGCCGTCCGCCGGCTGATCCTTGTCCGCCATACCGAACTGGGTGGCACGGTGGCGCGCAAAGAGACCGATCTCCTGAAAACTGCCGGCATCGGCAAGCTTGGCGACGCGTTCGCGTGCGGTCAGCTTGCCCGCCGCGTGTTGCTTGTCGATCTGTGCCGTCCCGCCGCCTTGTTCGAGCCGGGTACGCTCAAGCGCCAGCGCTGCGAGCTTCTCCTCAATGGTGCGGGGCGCGGCTGCGGTAGCTTTTGAAGGCATCGTGTTCCTCTACTAAGTGCTGCTCTAACATCGAAGCGGTGAGCGCTCTCGGTGCCGGCGAAGTGTTCAGGGCGCGCGAGCCACCGTGACCTTGTGCTCCTGCCCGTGGAGCGAGACGGCATAGGTGACAGGTGACATGGGGTCCGCACCGTTGCCCACGGCGGCCGGCTTGACCTCGCCCTTGGGCGCGGCCGCGGGTTGAGGGACGACAGCGATCGGATCCTTGCCCAGATTCAAGGGTCCCTGGGATCTCGTCTTGAAGAACTTGGGCGCTACCTGAGGAAACATTGCAGCGGTCAGCACGTCCTCGGCGCTGCCGTTGCAGCCCTCCATCGCGATGGCGCTCGCCGTGAGTGCATCCCATTCCGGCTTCAGCAGATCGGCCGGGCGGCCGGTGATCGGCGGCTTCTTGGCGTGCGCTTCGGCCTTGGCCAGCACCTCGGGGTTCTTCTCGCCCAGCATGCTGCCATAGTACCCGAGCATCAGGTCGGCAAATTCGCCGGTCATCGCCTTGTATTGGCCCATCAGCACGTTGAAGACCGCCTGGCTTCCGACGATCTGGCTCGAGGGTGTCACCAGCGGCGGGTAGCCCGAGTCGCGCCGTACGCGCGGCACTTCCTCGAGTACTTCCTGCAGGCGGTCGGCAGCACCTTGTCCCTTGAGCTGGCTCTCCATGTTGGAAATCATCCCGCCGGGGATCTGGCTCTTGAAGATCTCGGTATCGACTCCGGTGTACTCACCCATGAACTCGCGGTAGCGGTTGCGGATGTGCGCGAAGTGGTTCCGGACCTTGAGAACCCGATCCCTGTCCAGGCGCGTCTGGCAGCCGGTGTCTTCCAGCATTTCCATCAGGGCCTCGGTCGGGTTGTGACCCGATCCGAGCGACAGCGAACTGATCGAGGTGTCGACGATGTCGCAGCCGGCTTCGATGGCCTTCATCAGCGACACCAAGGTCACGCCGGTCGTTGCATGGCAATGCAGGTGGACCAGAGTGTCGTCGCCGCATTTGGCCTTGATGCCCTTGACGATGTCGTAGGCCGCCTGCGGCCTTAGCAGCGCCGCCATGTCCTTCAGGCAAATCGAGTCGGCGCCCATGTCCTTGAGGCGCTGCGCCATTTCGATGAACGCGGCGTTGGTATGCACCGGGCTGACCGTGTAGCAGATCGTGCCCTGGGCATGCTTGCCGGTCTTCTTGACGGCAGCGAGGGCGGTCTTCAGATTTCGCAAGTCGTTGAGTGCGTCGAACACCCGGAACACGTCCATGCCGTTTTCGGCCGCCTTGTCAACGAAGCGTTCGACCACGCCATCTTCGTAGTGGCGGTAGCCAAGCAGGTTTTGCCCGCGCAGCAGCATCTGCAGCGGAGTTTTGGGCAGCAACTTCTTGAACTGGCGCAGCCGCTCCCACGGATCCTCGTTGAGGTAGCGGATGCACGCATCGAAAGTGGCGCCGCCCCAGCACTCAAGCGCCCAGTAGCCAGCGTTGTCGAGATCCTCGCACGCCGGCACCATGTCTTCCATCGCCATCCGTGTGGCCAGGAGACTTTGGTGCGCGTCTCTCAGAATTACATCAACGACTTCAATCGTGCGGGTCATCAGCGTCGCCCTCGGGTACATTGGAAAGGATCGGACCGACCGCTGCGGCAACAACCTAGAAAATATGCCGCGTTGGGCTGAGAGATTTTCATTATGGCGATGTCGGTACTGAATGCAACCTCAGGCAAGCGTCGTAGTGATCGAGCAACATCGCCGCCTCCCTCGGTCTGGCTGCGTGATGCAGACGCTCGCGCATCGGCGCTTCGCAATCGGTACGGGACCGGTGCTTGTAGCAAGTGGCGCAAAGATTGAAATGGCTCCATGCGCATGAAGGACTTGGCTTGCTCCATTAGTCGTCCATTTCCAAAACGGTCATCGGGAGCAGCGCCACGTAGTCGTCCACAGAACCGCCGGCCAGGCAACACTCAATGATTTTTCGGCCCTGGGGATTCAGGTCGGCCTCCCTCAGGAACTGGGCCAACTCGTTGTGAAAGAACTCGGTCAGTTGCAGGGCACCCTGGTCATAGGCAGCAATTCCGACCTCGGGCTGCATCTCGACTCGCAGAAAGATCCCCGGTATGGTCTGCCCTTCAATGATCACGCTCTTCATCGCGTAGCCGAGAAGCGGGCACCGCGACGCAGTGACCTGCTCTTTCGAGAAGTGCGCGCCACCTCGCCGGGAAAGAAACTCGCGCGCGATCCACTGCGGCATGAAGCCTGTCTCCCACGCACCGACGTGCTGGTTGGGGCACAAGATGTACTTCATGCGCGGGGTCGAGACGATCTGATCGAGAAGCAAGTTGGCTTGGTCGACCATGCGCCCTGTGGCGAAAGGCCAGTACGACCCGACCCCTTCCGAAGTCATGCCTTCGGTAGCCACGATACTGGGATTGGCGTGACCACGCGGCGCCACCAGCCGCCACAGCCAGGCCAGCGCCGGCGGCAGCAGATGGAACAGACCAACGATGCCGTAGGTCGGAAGCTCTTGCGCGTTCGGCGGGCATCGCACCCCGAAGCTGCGAACGTCTACGCTGACTGCGCCGTTGTGGACGCCGGGCACGGCTTTTCGGGGGACGACCACGCGCGGATTCGGGCATGGTTTGCCGGGTTCATCTTCGATGTGCTCCCAGATCAGAGCCGTGCTGTCCGGGTGGGCGTCGATGTTGAGAAACAGCATGGGCTCGGTGGGATGGATGGTCATCTTCTCGAGGTGGGGGTCGGTCCCGTAGTGGGTGATGTGATTGACGCGCACGAACCAGCCTTGTTCGGCATCGATCAGCGCCAGACGCCCGTCGTTCTTGCCGAGCGACGGATGGCACAAGGCCATGTCGTCGGTCACGGCCCGCAACTCACAGTTGTGGGGCAGTACCAGAGTGCGGCGTTCACCCGACAGCACATTGGTGCCGAGCAGCAGTCCGCCGTCCTTCTGACGATGCACCTGCTCGAGCATTTCGCTCTTGCCACCACCACTGGCACCTTCGTGCATGATGCACAGCTTGCTGCCATACGGTGTGGTGACGATGACTGTCGCGCAGTGTGCGGTCAACCAATGCTCACGTTCACCCAGCGCGAGCAGGACGCCGTAGATGCCCTTCTTGGCACTCGGGCCGGGATAGAGGTTGTAGCTGAACAACTCATGCCGGCCGGAACGGCGGTTGTGCACCACCATCTGTTTGCCCTTGAAGTGGGTGTGCCTAAAGGGTGGTGCAACGAAGATCACGGCCTTCGGGTCGAAGTCCGCCGACAAATCCTTTTCGTCGACGATTCCCTGCAGCAAGGCCAGCCCGAGCGCGAAGAAGCCGGCGTTGGCCGGGGCAACCACCAAGGCATCGGCACCCATGCCGGCGACTCCGGCGATAAAGGGGAACAGCGCCAACTCCTGGGTCTTGAGCCAGTCGAAGGTTTCCTCGCGCAGCGAAGAAAAGGGCTTGCCGTACCTGTCCTCGAAGCGCGGTTTGTCGGTGGGCTGGTGGTCGGCAATGACCATGCAGTCTGGATCGCGGCGGCGCATGTAGGGCTCGACGTAATTGGCCGCGATGCCGTTCTTGACACGGCACACCGTGGCCTCCAGCACCCGACCCCGGCTAGGCACTTCGTAGGCGACCTCGTGTATGCCATTCACGGCGTCACGCGTCGCCAGTTCGTACAACTGCTGCCAATTTTTGGCCACGGTGTACTTCGGGCACGCTTCAAGAATGTGCTGCACCGACAGCGGGATCTTGAAACCCAAGTTCACTTCAACCATGAAGCTTTAACTCCCAGGAGGTCCAAAATATCCAAGGGCCTGCTGTATCTTGTTCTTGTGCGGCGGTCGCCGCATGACGATCGGCGGGCAAGCCGCGCCGCTCATTGCTGTTCACGAAGGCGCGCCAATGCAGTCCACGCCTGAACAGTTTGCAGATGGAAACGAATAGGGCCACGGTGGCCATCACTCAGATCGTCTCGGTTGCGCGGATGATGTGGATGGTTTCATCTTGAGGATCCCTGCTAAACGCTGAATGGATTCGCGTGGTGAGCGTCGTCTGGCTGTTCGGTTGTGCACACGGTGCCCGGGCGGGCGCATGAACCAGGGCCTTCTAGAAACGCATACCGACAAGATCTATCCACCTGTGTCCATCGTGGCTTCGATTCGAAGCTCCTTCCCGACCATGATGGCGGTGAACAGCCCGTTGGCCACCTGGCATCAAATTTGTGTCTCCACGGCGTTCTCGGTACTGCGCAGACGTTACTTGATCCGCAGGTGTTGCTTGATGCGATTGCAAAACATGTCCACCCGCCTACGACTGTCTTGGAACGCCCAGACCATCTGCGCTGGCAACGCGCTGTTGTGGGTCACGAACACCTTAGTTTGCGCAGACTTGGATTCTCTAGACTTGATCCTGCGCAAACTCTCGGTGTGTGGCGGGGTGCTCATTTGGGTCATCCGGTTGCCGATCCCGCCTTCGCCAGCCACAGTCTGCCCACTGGACCGACCGTGTCCATGCTCAGCTGGTGCTGGCTTCACAGCCCAAGCTGGTGACGGCCGTGGCGCAGGTGTTGCAGCGCGTGATCACGCCGTGTCTGCTCGGTCGAGCGAGTCTCCAGGCAGACGAGGCCGACAGCGGCGCGGTCAGCCTGATATCAACGGATTCAGCGAGATGGCTCGTATCGGCGGCTGGCATTCGGCAGGCACAGAGGCTCGATAACGCATGCGCCGGTTCGAGTGTGCAGCTGCGCAGTCGTGGCGCAGCCTCGAAATGCAGCCATGGCACGGCGGCAAAAACTTGCCATGTGCCCAGCGGCGCCGAAAACGGCCGCGTGCCAGGGCCGCCGCTTGGCAGCGCGGCCCTCAGCTTGCCTTGTCAGGTGGCAGCTTGACGCCGAAGCCGGTCACCACCTCGTGCTGCCGCTTTTGCAGCGCGTACTCGGCGTGCTGCTGGATCAGTTTGGCCACCAGAGCGGTCCAGCCAGTCTGGTGGCTGGCACCCAGGCCGGCGCCGGAGTCGCCGTCGAAATACTCGTAGAAGAGGATCAGGTCCTTCCAGTGCGGATCGGTCTGGAACTTCTCATGACGGCCATGGGCCGGGCGCCGCCCCTGCGCATCCCGCGTGAACAGCGTGATCAGCCGCAGCGACAGGTCGCTCGTCACCTGCCACAGCGTGGAGCTTTCGCCCAGGCCTTCGCCGCTGGGCACCTTGAAGGTCTCGCCCAGGAAGTAGTCGTGCCTTTGCAGCGCCTCGATGAGCAGGTAGTTCAGCGGGAACCACACCGGCCCGCGCCAGTTGGAGTTGCCGCCGAACATGCTGCCCCTGGATTCGGCCGGCTCGTAGTCGAGCCTGAACTGGCGCCCCTGCAGTTGCAGCACGAAGGGCTCGTGTGCGTGCCGCTTGGACACCGAGCGCACGCCGTGCGGGCTGAGCAGGTGCGCCGGGTCGAGCACGCGTTCGAGGATCAGCCCCAACCTGTGTGAATCGACCAGCGCCAGGCGCAGGCGCGCGTCCACGCCACGATGCCGCATGTCGGCCAGGTTGCCCAGCAGCTCGGGCCGGTTCTGCGCGAACCAGGTGAAACGCTTGCGGAAATCGCGGAAGCCATCGAACGAATCGCGGTCACCCACGGCGATGGCAAACAGCGGGATCAACCCGGCGATGGTGAAGGCCTCGATACGGCAGCTGTGCCCGTCGGGCAGCTTTAGCTGGTCGAAGTAGAAGCCCAGCGTCTCGTCCCACAGGCCGCGGCCCTGCTCGCCGACGCGGTTCACGGCCTCGCCGATGTAGACGAAGTGTTCGAAGAACTTCGTCGCCACGTCTTCGTAGGCCGCATCGCCGTTCGCCAGCTCCAGCGCGATGGCCAGCATGTTCAGGCAGTAGGTGGCCATCCAGCTTGTGCCGTCGGCCTGCTCCAGGCGCCCGCCCGAGGGCAGAACGGCACTGCGGTCGACGGCACTGACGTTGTCCAGCCCGAGAAAGCCGCCCTCGAACAGGTTGTTGCCTTCGCTGTCCTTGCGGTTCACCCACCAGGTGAAGTTGATCAGTAACTTCTGGAAGATGCGTTCCAGGAACAGGCGGTCCATGCGCCCGCTCATCTTCATCTCGATCTGGCAGATGCGCATCGCCGCCCAGGCATGCACCGGCGGATTCACGTCACTGAAGTTCCACTCGTAGGCCGGAATCTGGCCGTTCGGGTGCATGTACCACTCGCGCGTCAGCAGGATCAACTGCTGCTTGGCGAAATCGGGGTCGATCAGCGCGAAGGCCACGCAGTGGAAGGCCATGTCCCAGGCCGCGAACCAGGGGTACTCCCATTTGTCGGGCATCGACAGCACGTCGGCAGCGTCCAGGTGCCACCAGCCGTGGTTGCGCCCTTGCTTGCGCGCGTCGGGTGGCGTGGGGCCCGCCGGGTCGCCCTTGATCCAGCGGTCGACGAAGTAGTGGTAGTACTGCTTGCTCCACAGCAGCCCGGCGAAGGCCTGGCGCTGCACGTTGCGCAAGTCGTCAGACAACTCGAAGGGCGTGATCCGTCGGTAGAAGGCATCGGCCTCGGCGATGCGCTGCGCGAACAGCGCGTCGAAAGTTGCGCCCAGCGGTGCCTGCAGTGTGCCCTCGGCTCCCAGGCGCAGCTTGACGACCCAGCTTTCGCCGGGCGCCAGTTCGCGCCGATAGTGCGGCGCGGCCTTGCTGCCGGTGCGTGCGGGGTTGACTGCGTCAGCCTGGCCATGCACCAGGAAGTCATGGAAGCCGTCCTTGGCAAAACCCCCAGCGGCTTCGCCCCACAGCCGCGCGCGGTTGCTCTCGTTTTCGGTGAACAGCACCTGTGCGGGGCTCTCGAAATGCAGCCAATAGGGCTCGAGCGTGGGGTGCGTGGCGGCCAGCACACCCGGCCGGGCGGCGTCGAACGCGATCCGCGGCCGCTCATGCCTGGGCGTCCAGCTCCAGTCGTTGCGAAACCACAGCGTGGGCAGCAGGTGCAGCGTGGCCGCCATCGGGCCGCGGTTGATGGCGTTGATGCGCACCAGCCAATCGTTCGGTCCGTCCTTGGCGTACTCGATGAAGACGTCGAAATAGCGGTCCTCGTCGAAGATGCCGGTGTCGAGCAGTTCGTACTCGGGCTCCAGCCGGCCGCGCTTGCGGTTCTCCTGCACCAGCTGCGCGTAGGGATAGGCCTGCTGCGGGTACTTGTACAGGTACTTCATGTACGCGTGGCTGGGCAGGTTGTCGAGGTGGAAGTAGTACTCCTTCACGTCCTCGCCATGGTTGCCCTCGGGTCCGGTCAGGCCGAACAGCCGCTCCTTCAGGATCGGGTCGGCGCCGTTCCAAAGCGTCAGCGCAAAACACAGCCGTTGATGTTCGTCGCTGATGCCGGCGATGCCGTCTTCGCCCCAGCGGTAGGCGCGTGAGCGCGCCTGCTCATGGCTCAGGTCGCCCCAGGCGTTGCCTTCGGCACTGTAGTCCTCGCGCACCGTGCCCCACTGGCGCTCGCTCACGTAAGGGCCCCAGCGGCGCCAGGGCACCTTGCCTTCTCGCGCGTCGGCCAGGCGTTGGTCTTCGGCCGTCGTCGGCATCGTTTCATTCGTGGACATTGCGCTGGGTCTCGGTCTCACGGCACCCGGGCCTGGGCGCCGACGGCCACACGGCTTCGCGGGTGCCGGGTGATGCGGTGATACGGTGCTGCAGGTCAGCGCCGCCGATGTGGCGCTGACCTCGCCGTACATGTGCCATCGGGGCATGACCCTGAGCTACCCGGTGCTGAACCGCGCGCGACGCCGATATCTGCATGGCGGGTGGCAGCGGGTCAGGCCAGCAGAGGGTTGTACCAGCCGCCCGCAGGCGACACTGCCTGCACCTCCCCCGGCCCCCAGGTGCCGGGCTGGTAGGGATGCACGGGGGTGCGCGCACCGAGCACCGGGTCGACAATGCGCCAGGCTTCTTCGACATAGTCCTCGCGCGCGAACAGCGTCGCATCGCCGCGCAGGGCGTCGCCGAGCACGCGTTCGTAGGCGTCCATCTCGCGCGCGCCGGGCAGGCGGCTGGCCATCAGTTCGGTCGGCTGGCTCAGGCTCTCGTCAAGCGGCGACACCTCGTTCATGCCCAGTGCGATGAGGATGTCCGGGCTGATGCGAAAGCGCACATGGTTGGGCGTGTCGTTGTGCACCGAAAACATCGACGGCGGGCGGCGCAGCCGCACCAGCACCTCGGTGCAGGTGACGGGCAGGCGCTTGCCGGCGCGGATGTGGAAGGGCACGTCCTGCCAGCGCCATGAGTCGATGAACAGGCGCACGGCACAGAAGGTCTCGGTGCTCGAATCGGCGGCCACACCCGGCTCGCCCTGGTAGCCGACGAACTGGCCGCGCACGATGTCGTCGCTGCCCAGCGTGCGCATGGCCTTCAGCACCTTGACCTTCTCGTCGCGGATCGACTCGCTGTCGGTGCGCGCAGGTGGCTCCATGGCCAGGTTGCTGAGCAACTGGAACATGTGGTTCTGCACCACGTCGCGGGTCGTGCCGATGGCGTCGTAGAAGGCGCCGCGGCCCTGCACGCCAAAGTCCTCGGCCATAGTGATCTGCACGCTTTGCACATGGTCGCGGTTCCAGAAGGGCTCGAGCAGCGCGTTGGCAAAGCGGAAGTGCAGCATGTTGTGCACCGGGCCCTTGCCCAGGTAATGGTCGATGCGGAAGATGCGTGTCTCGTCGAAGGTCTTCAGCAAGACCTGGTTCAGCGTCAGTGCCGAGGCCCGGTCGCGCCCGAAGGGCTTTTCGACGATGATGCGTGCCCCGCGCGTGCAGCCGGTGGCCGCCAGCTGCTCCACGACCTGCGCGAAGAGCGCGGGCGGAATCGCCATGTAGTGCGCCGGCGCCTTGGCGTGGCCCAGCTGCTGGCGCAGCGCGGTGAAGGTCGCCGCATCGGCATAGTCGCCGTCGACATAACGCAGCAGGCCAAGCAGCTTCTCGAAGGCTGCCGGGTCCAGGCCGCCATGTTTTTCAAGGCTGTCACGGGCGCGTGCGCGGAACTGGTCCAGGTTCCAGCCCGCCTTGGCCACGCCGATCACCGGCACCTTCAGGTGGCCGCGGCGGATCATCGCCTGCAGCGACGGGAAGATCTTCTTGTAGGCCAGGTCGCCGGTGGCGCCGAAGAAGACCAGCGCATCGGCCGGGGCATCCGGAGGTCGGCTCATCGGGCAGGCTCCTTGCTGTGCGTGCGGGTGTGTGCGTGCATCAACGCACGCGCTGGGCTCGGATGCGGGGATCGGCGGGCGGGCTTTCGGCGGCTGGCCCGTCGTGTCAGGGCGCGGGACTACTTCTTCTCGTGGTGGCCGCCGAACTGGAAGCGCATCGCCGACAGCAGCTTGTTCTGGAAGTCGGCCTCGCCGCGCGAGCTGAAGCGTGTATTCAGCGCGCTCGTCAGCACCGGCGCCGGCACGGCCTCGTCGATGGCGGCCTTGATGGTCCAGCGGCCTTCGCCCGAATCGGACACGCGACCGGCAAACTTGGTCAGCGCCGGGTCTTCGATCAAAGCGGTGGCGGTCAGGTCGAGCAGCCAGGACGCGATGACGCTGCCGCGGCGCCAGACCTCGGCGATGTCGGGCAGGTTCAGGTCGTACTGGTAGTGCTCGGGGTCGCGCAGTGGCGTGGTCTCGGCATCGACGTCGTGGCGGAGCTTGCCGACGTTGGCGCTTTTCAGGATGCCCATGCCCTCGGCATACGCGGCCATGAGGCCGTACTCGATGCCGTTGTGCACCATCTTCACGAAGTGCCCGGCCCCGCTCTCGCCGCAGTGCAGGTAGCCTTCTTCGGCCGTGCCGGCCGAGCTGTCGCGCCCCGGCGTGCGCTCGATGCTGCCGATGCCGGGCGCGAGTGTCCTGAAGATCGGGTCGAGGCGCTGCACCGTGGCCTTCGGCCCGCCGATCATCATGCAGTAGCCGCGCTCCAGGCCCCACACGCCGCCGCTGGTGCCCACGTCGACATAGTCGATGCGCTGCGCCGCCAGCGCCTTGGCGCGGCGGATGTCGTCGACGTAGTACGAATTGCCGCCGTCGATGAGCGTGTCGCCGGCTTCCAGGTGCGGCAGCAGGTCGGCCATGGTGGCGTCCACCATTGCGGCGGGCACCATCAGCCACAGCGCGCGCGGCCTGGCCAATTTGCCCGCCAGGTCGGCCAGCGAGACCGCGCCAATGGCGTGTTCGTTGGCCATGCCGGCCACGGCGGCCGGCGACCTGTCGAAGACCACGCACTCGTGACCCCCCTTCATCAGGCGGCGCACCATGTTCGCGCCCATGCGGCCGAGGCCGATCATTCCGAGTTGCATGAGGAGTTCCTTTGGAAAGCGCGCCAGGCGCTGCGGCGGCCGTGCGATGGCCTGCCTTCAGACGCCTTTCAACTGACGATAGCGCCGGATCAGCGCGTTCGTCGAACTGTCGTGCGCCGGCGCTGCCCCGCCGCCGGACAGCTCGGGCGTGATTTTCTTCGCCAGCACCTTGCCGAGCTCGACGCCCCACTGGTCGAAGGGGTTGACCTGCCAGATCGCGCCCTGCGTGAAGACGATGTGCTCGTACAGCGCCACCAGCTTGCCCAGCGCGGCCGGAGTCAGCCGCTCCAGCAGCAGCGTGTTGGACGGCCGGTTGCCTGCGAAGCTGCGGTGCGGCACCAGCCACTGCGGCGTGCCCTCGGCCTTCAGCTGGTCGGCCGTCTTGCCGAAGGCCAGCGCCTCGCCCTGCGCGAAGACGTTGGCCATCAGCTGATCGTGATGCTCGCCCAGCGGGTTGAGCGATTGTCCGAAACCGATGAAGTCGCAGGGGATCAGCCGCGTGCCCTGGTGAATCAGCTGATAGAAGGAATGCTGGCCGTTCGTGCCCGGTTCACCCCAATAGACCGCGCTGGTGTCGCAGCCCACCGGCGTGCCATCCAACGTCACCTGCTTGCCGTTGCTTTCCATCGTCAGTTGCTGCAGGTAGGCCGGGAAGCGCTTCAGGTATTGCTCGTAGGGCAGCACGGCCACCGTCTGCGCGCCGAGGAAGTCGTTGTGCCAAAGGCCGATCAGGCCCATCAGCACCGGCAGGTTGCGCTCGAAAGGGGCCTGGCGGAAGTGTTCGTCCATCTCGTGGAAGCCGGCCAGCAGCTCGCCGAAGCGCTCCGGCCCGATGGCCAGCATGGTCGACAGGCCGATGGCCGAGACCATCGAGTAGCGCCCGCCCACCCAGTCCCAGAAGCCGAACATGTTGTCGGTAGAAATGCCGAACTGCGACACCGCCGCGGCATTCGTCGACAGCGCCACGAAGTGCCGCGCCACCGCGCTGGAATCGCCACCGAGCGCGGCCAGCAGCCAGTCGCGCGCGCTGTGTGCATTGGTCATGGTTTCCTGCGTGGTGAAGGTCTTCGACGCCACGATGAACAGCGTCTCGGCGGCGTCCAGGTCGCGCGTGGCCTCGGCGAAGTCGGTGCCGTCGACGTTGGAGACGAAGCGGAACACCATGTCGCGCGCGCTGTAGTGGCGCAGCGCTTCGTAGGCCATCACCGGGCCCAGGTCGGAGCCGCCGATGCCGATGTTGACCACGTTGCGCATGCGTTTGCCGGTGTGTCCGAGCCAGGAACCGTTGCGCACCCGCTCGGTGAAGGCCGACATGCGGTCCAGCACCTCGTGCACCGCGGGCACGACGTTCACCCCGTCGAGCACGATGCTCGCGCCGCGCGGCGCACGCAGCGCCACGTGCAGCACGGCGCGGTCCTCGGTGACGTTGATGCGTTGCCCGCTGAACATCGCGTCGATGCGCTCGCGCAGCCCCGCTTGCGTGGCCAGCGTCTGCAGCAGTCGCAGCGTCTCCTCGGTGATGCGGTTCTTCGAATAGTCGAGGTAGATGCCGGCGGCATCGAGCGCCATGCGCTCGCCGCGCTGCGCGTCGGCGGCGAACATCTCGCGCAGATGCAGGGTCTGCAGCGTGCTGGCATGGGCCTGGAGCGACTTCCAGGCGGGCAGGGAGGTGGTGTGTGCAGAGGGTGTCATGTTTACTCCGTCGATCGATGAAAGGTCGGGCGCACTGCGCAGCCTAGGCTGTGCGGCGCGCGCCGGCGGCACGCCGGGGCGCGGACGCCGGTGTGCGTGGTGCGGCCCGGTGCGCCGCGCGGGCAGGTTGATCCCACAGGCGGAAGCCGCCGATGAAGGCATTCGCGCCGCGGCTCGGCCTGGCCGCTGACGAGGATGTTCACGTGGCTGCCGCCGGCATCGACGACCAGGACTCTCATGGGTCGTTCCTGCGTGTCAGGCCACTAGCGACGCGCTCTTCGACGCGATCACGCGCATCAGTTCGTGCCACGAGGCCACGAACGAGGCGGCGCCTTCGCTTTGCAGGCGCGCCGCCAGCGCATCCACGTCGATGCCGGCCTGGCGAAAGCGCGCCAGCACGGCCTCGCAATCGCCGCCGTCGGCCGGCGTGGGCGCGCCGACGCGGCCGTGACCGGCAAAGGCCTCGAGCGTGCCTTCGGGCATGGTGTTGACGGTGAAGGGTGCGGCCAGCGCCTCGACATAGAGCGTGTCCGAGGCCTTGGGGTCCTTGGTGCCGGTGCTGGCCAGCAGCAGGCGCTGCGGCACGGCGCCCTCGTTCATCACGCGGCGGCAGCGCGGCGACGCGAGGAAGTCGCCGTAGGCGCGATACGCCTGCTGGCCGATGGCCACGCCGAGCTTCATCTGCAGCGCGTCGGGCACCTTGCCCACCACCGCCACGTCCCAGCGGCTGACGAACAGCGAGGCCACCGAGCCCACGTCGGGCGGCAGGCCGGCGGCGAGGCGCCTTTCGATGCCGCGCAGCCAGGCCTCGGCAGCGGCCTGGTACTGCGCGGTGGAAAAAAGCAGCGTCACGTTCACCGGCACGCCGGCGAAGATGGCCTCCTCGATGGCCGGCAGACCTTCGCGGGTGCCCGGGATCTTGATGAACAGGTTGGGCCGTGCGGCGCGCGCGTGCAGCTCGCGCGCCACCTGCAGCGTGGTCTGCGTGTCGTAGGCCAGCAGCGGCGACACCTCGAGCGAAACCCAGCCGTCGACGCCGCGCGTGCGCTCGTGCACCGGGCGGAACAGGTCGGCCGCCCGCGTGATGTCGTGCAAGGCCAGCTCGAAGAACAGCGCCTCGCCCGACTTGCCCTGCGCGAGCTTGGCACGGATGTCGGCGTCGTAGTCGGTGCTGCCCTTGAGGGCGTGGTCGAATATGGTCGGGTTGGAGGTCAGCCCGGTCACCGACCATTCATCGATGTAGCGCTGCAAGGTGCCGCTGGCCAGCAGCGCGCGCGTGATGTTGTCGAGCCACAGGCTCTGGCCCAGGGCGTGCAATTGCGCGGTGGGGGCATTCGCGGTCATGGTGCGTTCTCCAGCAGGGTTTGCGCGGCCGACGGTGGCTATGGGGCGTGCGGTGCGGCGGCCAGTTCGTGCGCATCATGCGCCAGAAGATCGGCGATGCGGTCGATGCGCCGGTCGGCTGGCGGCAGGGCGGCCATGGCCTGGGCATCGAGGGCGAACTGCCCCTGGCGCGCGAAGACCGTGGTCACGCGCTGCTTCCAGGCCGCCTTCACGGCCGTCAGGATGCGCAGCTTGTCATCGATGAGCACATAGTGCCGCGCCGGGTGGCGGCGCTGCACGTCGTCCAGCGCCAGCTCCTTGTGGATGTAGATCAGCACCTGGCCATCGACTGCCGCGGCAATGCCCGAGCGCTGCACCTTGCGCGGCTGGAACACCGCATCGCCGTCCGACAGCACCACCACCGGTGCGCTGCGGCGCAGGTGGGCGATGACCTGCAGCGCGCCGGGGAACAGTCGCTCGGCGAAGGGATAGTCGATGAGGAAGGAGGCCATCGCCAGCAGTTCCACGTCCAACGGGCGCTCGACACGCAGGCGTTGCAGCGCGCCCAGGTAGTCGCGGTAGCCGAGCTCCTGCCACAGCTGCTCCAGCACGGTGGCATAGCGCTCGCGGCCGGCAACGCCGCAGACCTGCAGCAGACGCTCGCCCAGGTCGGCCTGGATGCGGTCGTTGTCGAGCAGCGTGTTGTCCACGTCGACCAGGAACACCAGCTCCGCTTCAGTGCTCGACATGGCGCTCCTCGTTCCACAGCCGGACGGCAGGTTGTGGCAGGCACGGCATGCGGCGAAGCCGCGGC
>DASQFA010000796.1:0-2489 GCA_035633375.1 Rubrivivax sp. | reverse complement strand
AGCAAGGCACGCGACCGCATCCTGGCCGACATGCGCGCGCTCATCGCCGAGCAGCTCACGCCCGAGCAGCAGGCCAGGTACCAGAAGCTGCAGGCCGAGATGGCCGGGCGCCAGAACACGCGCGGGCGCATCTACCTGGTGGCCGAGGGCGGCAAGCCACGTGCCTACAACGTGCGCCTGGGCATCAGCGACGGCGTCATGACCGAGCTCATCGTGGCGCCGAACTCGGCCGATGCCGGCGTGCTGGTGGAGGGCGCCAACGTGATCACCGCGGTGGTCACGCCAGCCGGCAGCAGCGCACCCCGGCCTGCCACCCCGGCGGCGCCCGGCCCGCGGCTGTTCTGAGCCCGCTGCCCTGATGGCGCTGATCGAAGCCCGCGCGCTGGTCAAGACCTATCGCATGGGAGACCAGGTGGTGCAGGCGCTGAACGATGTGTCGCTGGACATCGACGAAGGCGAGTTCGTGTCCATCATGGGCGCCTCGGGCTCGGGCAAGAGCACGCTGATGAACATCATCGGCTGCCTCGACCGGCCGAGCTCGGGCACGCTGCGCCTGGCGGGCGAGGAGGTGGAAGGCCTGGACGGCGACGCCCTGGCCTCGATCCGCAACCGGCGCATCGGCTTCGTGTTCCAGCAGTTCAACCTGCTGCCGCGCACCAGTGCGCTGGACAACGTGGCCTTGCCGATGGTCTATGCCGGGGTGAAGCCGGCCGAGCGGCGCGCTCGCGCACAGGCCGCGCTGCAGCGCGTGGGCCTGGCCGAACGCGGCTTGCACACCCCTGCCGAGCTGTCGGGCGGGCAGCAGCAACGCGTGGCGATCGCGCGCGCGCTGGTCAACCAGCCCGCGCTGATCCTGGCCGACGAACCCACCGGCGCACTGGACACGCAGACCTCCGAGGACATCATGCGCCTGCTGGCCGAGCTGAACGCACAGGGCATGACCGTCGTCATGGTCACGCACGAGAGCGACATCGCGAGCTGGGCGCGGCGGCGCATCGTCTTTCGCGATGGGCGCATCGTCGAAGACCGCAAGCAGCCACCGCGCGTGGCCACCGAGGCCACACCCGCATGAGCCTG
The DNA here is from genome assembly GCA_035633375.1 of Rubrivivax sp. GTDB lineage: Bacteria > Pseudomonadota > Gammaproteobacteria > Burkholderiales > Burkholderiaceae_C > Rubrivivax. The sequence continues at coordinate 1,412 of DASQFA010000796.1, read as the reverse complement.
CTGACGGCGTTCCTTTCGGCACTGCGCGCACTGGGCACCAACTGGCTGCGCAGCATGCTCACGATGCTGGGCATCATCATCGGCGTGGCCGCAGTCATCACCATGATTGCCATCGGCGGGGGCGCGCAAGCGCGCGTGGAAGAGCAGTTGAAGAGCCTGGGCTCGAACATCATGCTCGTGCTGCCGGGGGCGCAGACCACCGGCGGCGTGCGCCTGGGCGCGCAGACCGGGCAGACGCTGACCGAAGAGGACGCCCGCGCCATTGCCACCGAAGTGCCCGAGGTGCAGGCCACCGCGCCCAGCCTGCGCACCGGTGCGCAGGTGGTGGCGGCCAACGCCAACTGGAGCACTTCGGTGATGGGCACCACGCCCGACTATATGGAGGTGCGCGACTGGCCCTTGTCCGCAGGGCGCAACTTCGAGCCCGCCGAGATGGCCGGCTCCGCCAAGGTGGTGGTCATCGGCCAGACCGTGGCGCGCGAGCTGTTCGGCGATGCCGACCCGATCGACCAGATGGTGCGCGTGCGCAAGGTGCCGCTGCAGGTGATCGGCGTGCTCGACCGCAAAGGGCAGAACTCGATGGGCCAGGACCAGGACGATGTCATCGTCGTGCCGTTGTCCACCTACCGCAACCGCGTGCAGGGCATGAGCGCCGGGCGCATCAAGCGCGTGGGCGCGATCATGGTCAAGGTGCGCGAAGGGCAGAGCATGACTGACGCCAGCGACAAGATACGCGAGCTGCTGCGCCAGCGCCACCGCCTGCCCAGCGGTGCGGACGACGATTTCAGCATCCGCAACCTGACCGAGATGCTGCAGGCGCAGGAGGAATCGAGCCGCGTCATGGCCGCGCTGCTGGCCGCGGTGGCCGGCGTCAGCCTGGTGGTGGGCGGCATCGGCATCATGAACATCATGCTCGTCAGCGTGACCGAGCGCACGCGCGAGATCGGCCTGCGCATGGCCGTGGGCGCGCGCTCGCGCGACATCCTCGGCCAGTTCCTGATCGAGGCGGTGACGATGAGCCTGGTGGGTGGGGCCATCGGCATCGTGCTCGGCATGGCAGCCACTTGGGCCATCGGCAGCTTCGCCGGCTGGCAGGTGCTGCTGTCGGCGCAGTCCATCCTGCTGGCGGTAGGTTTCTCGGCGGCGGTGGGCGTGTTCTTCGGCTTCTACCCGGCACGGCGCGCCGCCGCGCTGTTGCCGATCCAGGCGCTGCGCCATGAATGAGCTGGCGCGGCGCACGCTGTGCTTCATCATGCTGTGCGGCCTGTTGTTGCCGGCGCGAACAAGCGTCGGCATGCCGGGCAGCTTCACGTTCAGCGAGCACGAATTGCAGACCCAGCTGTCGCGGCGCTTTCCCATCCAGCGCAACCTGTTCGACACGATCGATCTGCGGCTGTCCGATCCGCAGATGC
>DASQFA010000795.1:0-5138 GCA_035633375.1 Rubrivivax sp. | reverse complement strand
GGTCAGCCAGGGTTGCTCACTTTTTTCGGCCTGCCGGTCATCCGGCGCCAAGTTCAGGACACTTCGGTCCGGGCATGGTGCGTAATGCCCATGCCCAGCGCCTCGTAGGCGCGCCAGCGCGCTCTGGCGAGTTGGCGCTCTTCGGTGCCTTCGGAAACCAGCTCGATGATGCGCTCGTAGCGCTGCGGATCGCCCTGCATGCCCGCACCCAGGTTGAGCAGAACCTTCGGGCAGGGTGCCGGCGCCTCGCCAGCGCATAGCCAGATGGGCGTGCGGCACAACGCAGCATCGAGCTCTTGACCCGGTCGTATGTGCTGGTGCGGGATAAACGCCTGCGCCTCGAAGGTCCAGAGCTCACGGTCGAGCGCCTGCAGCGTCGGCGGCGGCGCCGTCACGAGCACGGCGATGCCCTGGCGCCAGGCCTTGCGCAACAAGCGGCACGCATAACGCACCGTGTCGCCCACGCCGCTGTGGAACTCGACCTGCTTCATGCAGTCCTCAGCCGGCACGCGTGAGCACGAATTGCGTGAGCAACGCCACCGGCCGCCCTGTGGCGCCCTTGGCGGCCCCGGACTTCCAGGCGCTGCCCGCGATGTCGAGGTGCGCCCAGGGGTACTTGGCAGTAAAGCGCTTGAGGAACATGGCCGCGGTGATGGCACCACCGGCGCGCGGGCCGACGTTGCCCATGTCGGCGAAGTTGCTCTTCAGGCCTTCGTCGTACTCCTCGTCCAGCGGCATGCGCCAGCAGGGGTCGAGCGCGGCCTGCCCAGCCCGATCCAGGTCGTTGGCGAGCACGTCGTCGTTGCTGAACAGACCGCTGCGATGGTGGCCCAGGGCCACCACGCACGCGCCGGTCAGGGTGGCGATGTCGATCACGGCGGCGGGCTTGAAACGCTCGGCGTAGGTCAACGCGTCGCAAAGGATCAGCCGGCCTTCGGCGTCGGTGTTGAGGATCTCGACGGTCTGGCCGGACATGCTGGTGACCACGTCACCGGGCTTCACGGCATCACCGCCGGGCATGTTTTCGCAGGCCGGTATCAGGCCCACCAGGTTGATCTTCGGCTTGAGCTCGGCCACCGCGCGAAAGGTGCCCAGCACGCTCGCCGCACCGCCCATGTCGAACTTCATCTCGTCCATGTCGGCGGCGGGCTTGATGGAGATGCCCCCGGTGTCAAAGGTGATGCCCTTGCCGACCAGCACGATCGGCGCCACCGACTTGCCAGCGCCCTGGTAGTGCATGACGATGAACTTCAAGGCTTGCTTCGAACCCTGCGCCACCGCCAGGAAGCAACCCATGCCGAGTTTATCGACCTCCTTGCGGTTCAGCACCTGCACTTTCATGTCGAAGGCCTTGCCCAGCCGCCTGGCCTCGGCGGCGAGGAACTCGGGGGTGCAATGATTGCCCGGTCGATTGGCACATTCGCGTGCCACGGCCACGCCCGCGGCAATCGCCTGGCCGCGTATCAGGCCTTCACCTGCCGCAGCGGATTGAGGCGCAGCGCACGCCACGCTGACGCGCTGCAGCTTCGATGCTGGCGGCGCTGATGGCTTGGTGTGTCGGTACACATAGAGCGCGTCGCCCACCGCGCCCACCAAGGCCTGCGCTTGCGCATCGCCGATGGGCTGCGGCAGCGCGGAGGCCACCAACAGATGCGCCGCACCGCCGCCCTTGACGAGACCCAGGCCGGCCAGCAGCGCGACGCGCAAGGCCTTGGCCGATGAGTCCGTGGCCACGGCAAACACCAGGCGAGGGGACTTCACGCCCGCCACCTGGTGCAGGTACAGGCAACGCCCCGCCTTGTAGGCCAGATCGCCGTCTTTCAGTGCCTGCGACAAGGCCGCACCGATGGCCTTGCCCAACGATGCAGGCACCGTACCTTCACCCACCACCACCAGCAATGCATCCGCCGTGGCGTTGCGCAAGTCATTGGCGTCGGTCACCAGTATCCTGAAGTCCATAATTCGTTCCACTTTGAAAACCAGTCCATGTTATTCGATACGTCACTGAGGCGTGACCTGGCCCGTACCTTCGGTGCCACGCTGGTGGTGCTGCTGACGATCGTCATCACCATGCTGCTGGTGCGCACGCTGTCACTCGCCGCGGGCGACCTGGTAGAGCCCAAGGACGTGGTGCTGGTGCTCGGTTTCCTGACGCTGGCGCAGTTGCCGACGATCCTGAGCGTGTCGCTGTTCGCCGCCATCGTCATCACGCTCGGGCGCATGTATCGCGACAGCGAGATGGCCATCTGGTTTGCCAGCGGTCTGGAACTGTCCCGCTTCGTGCGGCCGGTGCTGCGCACCTTCTGGCCGGTGATGCTGGTGATTGCCCTGCTGCTGCTCTTCGCCTGGCCCTGGGTCAATCGCAACAGCAGCGAGCTGCGCGATCGCTACGCACAGCGCTCCGATCTGGCGCGTGTCACGCCGGGTGTCTTCCAGAGCTCTTCCGACGGGCGGCGCGTGTTCTTCGTCGAAAGCGACCCCGACGACGAGTTGAGTGTGCGCAACGTCTTCGCGCTGTCCACCAAGGGCGAACTGGACAGCGTCGTCTCGGCGCGGTCCGGGCGCTTCGAAAGCGTCGGCGACGACCGCTTCGTGGTGCTCGAATCCGGCCACCGCAGTGACGTCGACACGCGCAACGGCGAAACCACGCTGGCCGGTTTCGAGAGTTACCGAATGCGGGTCGACATCAAGTCGCAGCGGCGCGTGCAGCAGCAGCAGCCGAAGACCCTGCCGACGCACGAACTGATACGCGAACCGACCTTGAAGAACCAGGGCGAACTTGTCTGGCGCTTCGGTCTGATGATGGCGGCGGTGAACCTGTCCTTGCTGGCCATCGGGCTGGCGCATGTCAACACGCGCCGGCCCAGCAACTGGAACCTGGTGTTCGCGCTGCTCGGCTCGCTGAGCTATTTCAACTCGATCAATCTGACCCAGACCTGGGTGGCCAGCGGCCGCTACGGCATGGCGTCGAGCTTCCTGGTGCTGCATGGCGGCGTGTTCCTTCTGGCGCTGCTGCTGTTGTGGTGGCGTGATCACGCGGCGGTGCTGCACCTTCGCCTTGCCGGCGCGCGCCGTTCTGTGGCATGAAGACCGTGCGCCGCATGCTCTATCGCGACATCGGCGCGTCGGTGGCTTTCGTGGCGCTGGCATTCCTTTCGCTGTCCTTCTTCATCGATTTCGTCGATGAACTGCCGAAGGTCGGCCGCACCGGCTTCACGCTCTGGCGCGCCGTCTTCAGCGCCCTGCTCGAGTTGCCCGGCAACCTCTATGAACTGCTGCCGATTGCCGTGCTCATCGGCACGATCTATTCGCTGGCGCGCCTGGCGCAGTCCTCGGAGTTCACCATCCTGCGCACCGGGGGCCTGAGCCCGGCGCGCGCGCTGCGCCTGCTCACCGTGCTGGCGCTGATCTTCAGCGCGATCACCTTTGCCATCGGCGAGTACCTGGAGCCGCTGACCGAGAAGCAGGTGGTGTTGATGAAAGCGGCCTTCGAAGGCGGGCGCAAGCTGGGCCGCACCGGCGCCTGGCTGAAGGAGCGGCGCATCACCGAACAAGGAGAGCGCAGCTATTCGGTGAACGTAGCCGGCATCGATGGCAAGGGCAACCTCGACGGCATCCGCATCTTCGAGTTCGACGCCGACGGTCGCCACCTGTCGCGCATCATCGCCCGCCAGGGGCGCGTCGGCGCCGACTCGACCTGGACCTTGAGCAATGCCGAAGTCACACGCTGGCCCGCGGGCCCGCAAGGCTTGCCGGACCAGGTGACGCGGCAGACGCTGCCGACGATGCAATGGGCCAGCACGCTGAGTGCCGGGGTGGTGTCGGCCGCGGTGCTGCCGCTGAAGACCATGTCCACCGTCGATTTGTGGCGTTACAGCCATCACCTGAGCGATCAGGAACAGGCCAGCCAGCGCTACCAGATCCAGTTCTGGAAAAAGGCGCTGTATCCCTTTGCCTGCCTGGTGCTGACCGCCCTGGCGTTGCCCTTCGCCTACCTGCACGCACGCGGCGCAGGCATCAGCCTGAAGGTCTTCGGCGGCATCATGCTGGGCATTTCTTTCGTGCTGCTCAACAACATCGCCGGGCATATCGGCATGCTGCGGGGCTGGACGCCCTGGATCGTCGCGGCCATGCCGAGCACCGTGTTCCTGCTGATCTCCCTGGCCGCCTTCGGCTGGCTGGTGCGCTACCGATGACGCGCCAGGGACTGATCCTGTTTGCCCACGGCGCGCGCGATGCGCGCTGGGCCGCACCCTTCGAAGCCGTGGCCGAGCGCATCCGGCTGCAGCGCCCGTTGCTGCACCTGCGCCTGGCCTACCTGGAGTTCATGGCGCCGAATCTGCATGACGCCGGCGCGCAGCTGTGCGCGGCCGGGTGCAATTCGGTGGAGGTGCTGCCGCTGTTCCTGGGAACGGGTGGGCATCTGCGCAAGGACTTGCCACCGATGGTGCAAGGCTTGCGCAACGAGTATCCGGCGGTGCGCTGGACCCTGCACACGGCCGTTGGCGAGCACGAGGCGGTGATGCAGGCCATGGCCAACGCCGCATTGGCGCTGCTGCCCGATGGCGCTGCGAACCCGGGGGCGGGCACGTGAACCTGCACCAGTTCCGTTTCGTGCAGGAGGCGGTGCGCCGCAACCTGAACCTGACCGAGACCGCCAAGGCACTGTTCACCTCGCAACCGGGCGTCAGCAAAGCCATCATCGAGCTCGAGGAAGAGCTCGGCATCGACATCTTCGCACGCCACGGCAAGCGTCTGCGACGTGTGACCGAGCCCGGGCAGGAGGTGCTGAAGGCCATCGAAATCATCCTGCGCGAGGTTGCCAACCTGAAGCGCATCGGCGACGAGTTCTCCAAGCAGGAAGCCGGCACCTTGTCGATTGCCACCACGCACACCCAGGCGCGCTATGTGCTGCCCGCGCCGGTGGCCCTGTTGCGACAGCGTTATCCGAAGGTGCAGGTGGTACTGCACCAGGGCACGCCCGATCAGGTGGCGAACATGCTGCTGTCCGAGACCGCCGACATCGGCCTGGCGACCGAATCGCTGACCGGCTTCGACGAACTGGTCACCCTGCCCTGCTACGAATGGCAGCATGCCGTCGTCGTGCCGCGCGCGCACCCGCTGGCCGCGGTGGAGCG